>JANMIM010000273.1:0-4275 GCA_031375795.1 Bacteroidota bacterium | reverse complement strand
CGGTAATCAAACATGCCCATGGGCATGCCCGGATTGGCGTCGAGAAACGTGTTTTGGATGGTTTTGAAGAATTGGTCGATGTAGTAGATGCCCTCGTCAGCTTTGCCACGCTGATCGAGGTTGGCGTGTTTCTGGGCGAGGGCACGCTCATACCACTCCTTGGCGATGTAGGGCTCGGTTTGGCCGGTGACCTTGCCCTCCCAAAACATGTTTCCCATGCGAATGATCGCCGGAACGTAGTTTCTGCTCTCGGCTGCAATCAGGAAAAACGAAACCGCGATGCTGTCGTTTTTGGTCGTGCCTTGGCCCTTGAGCCGTGCTTCGGCGCAAAACATCAGCGCCTCGGGCAAGCCTTGGTTGGCGGCCATTTCACCGTAGGTATACGCCTTCTTCACGTCGTAATATGTGTCGCTCACGTTGCCGCGACCCTTGCTCATGTGCAACTCGGCGAGCCGGTATTGGGCATCGGTATTTCCTTTTTCGGCGGCTTTTTTGAGCAGGTTCACGCCCTTGGTGAAGGTTGCTGCAGTGAACACGTCGGTCATGAGCTCGGTGCCATAGAGGAATTGTGCCTCCGTGAGCCCCTTTTCAGCCGATTTCTTGATGTAGTATTTGGCCGAATCCTCGTTTTTCTCCACGCCCTTCCCAAACCTGAAAGCCTCGCTCAAAGTGAGCATCGCCGTGGAATCGCCCGCCCAAGCTTTGGTCTGGTAACCAGGTGTCTGGGCCATGCCGATGAGCGACAGGCCCACCCAAAACACGACCATGAAAATGCATTTGCCATTCATGTTGCAAAGATATGCCTTGCGGGGGCAAATGCCGTGCCTTTTTTTGAGGTGCTCACTCGGCACCCGGCATGAGGCCCTCGTGCTTGAGCAGCTTGCGCGTGATTTCCTGTCGATATTGCGCTTCCTCGTCCTCGTGGATGTCCATGTTCATTGCAAAGATGCGACGCTCCTTGCCGCTGCGAATGAATCCTACATACCATCCGATTTGCCTTCCGTTTCGTTCGCCCCAGCCAGTCTTGCCATAGAGGCGCCAGTCATTGCCTTCCTCTGCGAGCATCAAGCGGATCACATTCTCCTGCACCGACTTGGAAAAGGGCAGGTCACAAGCCTCCAGTGAATACAGGAATTCAATCTGCTCCAAGGCAGAGATTTTGAGCGCGCCTGTCAGCCAAAAGCTGTCGATCGCCGCTCCCATCGTGCGGTTGCCATAGCCCACCTTTCCCAGCCAAAACTGCATGCGTTTTTCTCCCACACGACGCGCGATCTCCTGGTAATACCAGACACAGGAGTAACGGAAGGCCGTTTTCATGGATTGGTCCATGTCCCATTTTTCCCATCCGCGCACGACCTGGTCCCAGGGGAGGACCACTGAATCGTTGGGCACGGCGTGCTCCTGCAAGCCTACCAACGAATTAAAAACCTTGAAGGTCGATGCCGGTGAAAATGCCGTGTCTGCGCGCTCCTTGTTGTGAAACTGCCAATGGCCCGTCGCGGGGTCATAGAGCACAAAGGTGCCCATGACGCCGATCTGCGCAAATTCCTTGGCCCAAAATGGATTGTCGACGCCCAGGGGCACCGACACGCTGAGCCGCTGCTTGCAGCCATTGCAACCGAGCAGCACGCCAGCCACCAGCATCAAAATGCAGAGTCTCGAAAAGGTCGGACGGATTGGATTCACGACGCAATTTAACCCTCAATCGCCGTTTCCAAAAACGATCGTTGCAAAACAAGTCGTCGGGTTGCCGAAGGCCGCTCGCAGGTTTCATGCGATTGCCCTAGCACCACAACTTGCCGGCTGGGAGAAGAATCCCAACCAACGGCCGTCTGGTCCAGCCTCACCAGCTGTAAGTGACCGAGGTGCGAATCACGCCATCGTCGTGGGTGCCCTTGGGGGTCTTTGGAAGCCACAGATGCAAATACCCGAGTTCCAGCCGCCACTTCTTATTCCACACCAGCCCCGCCCCGCCATAGAGGCGATATTGGCTGAATACGCGGTCATCGGGGGCCAAGAAGATCTCATTGTTGGCGGTGACATAGGGTGTCGCGCCCAAGATGTTCTTGCCCTGAAACTCGTGCCTCAATTGAAGCATGTAGCGCAGACGCATTTGGAATTCCCATGCCGAATGGTCTGCACGCTGCATCCACCGCTCCTCCACCCGATAGATATGTGTCAGCTCCAATCGCTTGAAAACCTGCCGCAAGCTCAGTTTTTGGTAGATCCTGAATTCGGCTCGCTCAGGTGCCCCCGCGCTTATGTCGATCGTCTCAAACCAAGCGCAGCCCGCCGTGGCGATGGCTGATTTGGAGCGGAACCCAGCGCCCAGTCGGGCAAGGGCGGTGGTTGCTCGGGTGCCAAATTCGTCGCCGCGGTAGCCTGCATCTGCCTCGACCAGCATGCCCTTGTCTCCCATGTGTTGCTGCAAATAAAACTGCAACCAAAGCGGAGGCGTGGCGGTTTGCGACCGGGCAGCGTTGTAGAGGAACAGAATGCAAAAAAGCAGGGAGCAGAGACGACTTGAAGTCCGCGGCGGCCTAGGCGGCGATTCAAGCCTTCTACATTTCAGGGTAGATCTGGATCTTGCGGCCATCATTGCTGAAAAATCAAAGCCTGGCGATTCTTGTGAAAACAAAAAAGCCGCTGATGCGGCTTTTTGATCGGGTGGAGAATATCGGAGTCGAACCGATGACCTCTTGCATGCCATGCAAGCGCTCTAGCCAGCTGAGCTAATCCCCCGTTTGCGGACGACAAAGTTAGAGTGATTTTCTGAAATCAGGCAAGCTTTGCAAAAAAATATTTTCTTAGCGCCAATTGTTCCGCCACGTCTTGCCTTTGAAGTGCCTTGTGGTCTTGGAATGGCCGCCCGTGATGATGAAGTTGAAGCCTCCTACGATGCCCAGCGTCAGGTTGTTGGCCTTCTTGCGCTCGCTGGAATAAAATCGCACACCGTTTGCCGAGACTTGTTTGGCCTCAAAATCAAAGAGCCCGTAGTCCCCGCGGTGTTGCAGGCAAAAATGAAATCCGGGGGTGATGCCAAATTCCACACCCAATCCCCAAGCGACGGCAAAGTCATTGGGCTTCCAGAGGCTCGTGACGGGGTAGGGGAGGTTGGGGGCCACGCCCGCCACCGTGAGGGAGGCGTCGCGGAGGATTCCAAACTGAGGGCCGATTTCAAAGACGCCCATGACCGGGCCCGGATCGCTGCTCAGGTGCAACAAGATCGGTACCTTGACATACGTCGCAGACCGCGAAGTCGTGGTCTTGAGGCCATTGTCATCGAGGGTGGTGTAGTCCTGGGTTTGCACCGAGTAGATCGCAGCGGCGTGCAGGCCGATCGGCGGCACGAAATTGTAGCCGATTTTGATCATGCCCGAGTAGCCAAATGAGGTCACGTAGGCAAAACCCGTGGTGGCAGGATCCAACGGTTGGTTGTTGATCATCTTGGTGTACTGTGGTCCACCCATGATGCCGACGTGCAGACCCATCTGCGCCCAAAGCGACAGGCAGCCCATTGTGATCAAGGAAAATGCAAAAAGTCTCTTCATGTGACGCTACAAGTAATAAAGCGCATCAAGATAATCAAACCGCATCCAATCCCAAAATCTTTCTAAATTCGGAGCGATGGAAAGCAAGTTGATCGTGCGGCGACTTTTGGGGTCGATGGGCTTGGCTGCCCTCGTGCTCGGCACGGGTGTCGTCGGTTTTCACGTCATCGAAGGCTACAACCTCATCGACTCGCTCTACATGACCGTGATCACGATGAGCACGGTCGGCTTTGGCATCGTGGGCAAGGAGGAATTCAGCCCAGAGGGCAAGCTGTTTACGATCTTTTTGATTATTTTTACCCTCGGCGTCTTCACCTATGCCATCACCACGATCACTTCGATCCTGGTCAGCGGTGAAATCCGCAACTTGGTAAAAGGATACCGCGTGAACAAGGAAATCAATAGAATCAAGGACCACATAATAATATGTGGATTGGGTCGCAACGGTCGGCAGGCGGCCATCGAACTCGTGGCGGAGCGGGTGCCGTTTGTGGCCATCGAGATGAGCCAACACGTGATCGACCAATTCTTGCAGGACTTCCCCCAAGCCTTGGTCATCAAGGGCGACGCCACCGACGAGGATTTGCTGCGTCTCGCAGGCATCGGGCATGCACGTGGAGCCATCACGGCCTTGGCCGACGACGCCGCCAACGTATTTGCCACACTCAGCATCAGGCAGCTCAATGCCACCGTGCCGGTTGTAGCCCGCGCCAGCAATGAAAGC
>JANMIM010000263.1:0-1840 GCA_031375795.1 Bacteroidota bacterium | reverse complement strand
GGATTCATCACCACCCTCACCACCAATACCTTGCTCTACCCCAAGCTCGCCAAGCGCTTGCAGGGAAACGTGGACATGCTGCACTTCTCCCTCGACTCCGTGGAGGAAGCCAAGCACAACAGCAGTCGACGCGTCGACTGTTTCAGCCACCTGCAAAAGAGCATTGTGCTCGCGCAGGAACTGGGCGAGCGACCCGACATCCTCTTCACGGTCACCAATGAGAATGTGCATGAAATCCCTGCGCTGTACCAAGAATACGTAGTTCAAAAGGGGCTCCATGTGATTCTGAATCCCATGTTTGAGTACAACGAGGTCGGCAGCAACCTAGGGCACCACACCCTGGCTGCGATGGAGCGCTGGGCGAGCAAGCCCGGCGTGTACCTCAACGCGGCATTCTTGGACCTGCGCAAAAGCGGCGGCAACCAAATCCATGACCCGATCTGCAAGGCAGGCAGCACCACGATCGTCATCAATCCGCAAAATGAACTCGTCTTACCCTGCTACCACCTGGGAATCAAGACCATTCCCCTCCAAGGCAAGTTGCATGAGCAATGGCTGAGCCCTGAAGTCCAAGCCGAAATCGGGCAGGAGGGAAGGCTCCCCGGCTGCCAAGGCTGCGTCGTCAATTGCTACATGGAACCCTCGATGGCCGTAGCCACCGGCCCTTATTTCCTGAAATCAGCGATGTCCACGGTGAAATATGCCCTGGAAAAGTGGGTTTATCAATGAGTTCGATACGGGAATGGAGATTTTGTGAAGAGCGGAAAAAGTGGAGAATTGAGCGTAAAACCGTTGCCAAGCACAATTTTCAACTCCCAATTCTCAACACCCCACTAAAAAAGAAGGCATTTTCCATTTTCCATTTTCCATTCTCAATTTCTTTTCTGTATATTTGCGGTCGATTAAAAAAAGAAGAAAAAAGTAAGTCACAAGACGCAAACGTATGTACCTTAATACAGAAGTTAAGAAAGAGATTTTCGGCAAATACAGCCACGACGGAGTCGCTACCGACACTGGATCACCAGAGTCTCAAATCGCTTTGTTTTCCTTTCGCATCAATCATCTCACGGATCACCTGAAGACTCAGAAGAAAGACGTCTCCACCCGTGCAGGATTGCTTCGTTTGGTCGGAAAGAGGAGAAGGTTGCTCAACTACCTCATGAAAAATGACATCGCACGCTACCGTGCCGTCATCAAGGAATTGGGAATCAGGAAGTAATTCCGCATTCCCATTTTTCGTTTCACATCCGATTCATACGAAGATTAGCTTATGGCACATATAGTGAAAACGATCACTTTGCCCAACGGCAAGGAGATCCATATTGAAACGGGTCGTCTCGCCAGGCAGGCAGACGGCGCCGTTGTCGTGCGTTGTGGGGAAACCATGTTGCTCGCCACGGTCGTTTCCTCCAAGGAGACCAAGGACGTCGACTTTCTCCCGCTCACGGTTGAGTATTCAGAGAAGTTCTCGGCAGCAGGCAAGATCCCCGGCGGATTTTTCAAGCGTGAAGGTCGCCTCGGCGAATCTGAAATCTTGGTCTCCCGCCTCATCGACCGAGCCTTGCGCCCCCTCTTCCCAGACAATTACCACGCAGAAGTGCAGGTGATGGTCCAATTGATCTCCGCAGACAAAGAGGAGCAAGCCGATGCGCTTGCCTGCTTTGCCGCCAGCGCCGCGATCATGGTCTCCGACATTCCTTTTCCCGACGCAGTTTCCGAAGTGCGTGTGGGCCTCAAGGCTGGCAAATTCATCATCAACCCGACCCTCTCCGAAATGGAAGGCTTGGAAATGGACATCATCGTCGCTTGCACCAATGACTCGATCATGATGGTGGAAGGC
>JANMIM010000250.1:0-1411 GCA_031375795.1 Bacteroidota bacterium | reverse complement strand
CTCGGGGTGCTTGAGCAATTCCAGCACTTGGTTGTGTGTGCGCTCCAAGACAGCCTCGCGGTTCTCGGCGGTGAGACCGGCCAGGTTTTCCAAGATGAGCTGTGAGCCCATGTTGGAGGTCATGATGATGATCGTGTTCTTGAAGTTGGCGATGCGGCCCTTGTTGTCGGTGAGGCGGCCGTCGTCGAGCACTTGCAACAAGATGTTGAAGACATCAGGATGGGCTTTTTCGATCTCATCGAGCAAGATCACGCTGTAGGGCTTGCGGCGCACGGCCTCGGTGAGTTGGCCGCCCTCGTCATAGCCGATGTAGCCGGGAGGCGCCCCGATGAGGCGGCTCACGCTGTGTTTCTCCTGAAATTCGCTCATGTCGATGCGCACCATCGCCTCGTCGTCGCTGAAGAGGAACTCCGCCAACGCCTTGGCCAATTCCGTCTTGCCCACGCCCGTCGAGCCCAGGAAAATGAAGGAGCCGATCGGTCGCTTGGGGTCGCTGAGGCCTGCCCGGCTGCGCCTGATCGCGTCTGCGACCGCTGCGATGGCCTCTTTTTGCCCGACCACGCGTTTGCCCAATTCCTCCTCCAGACGCAACAATTTCATGCGCTCGCTTTCCAGCATCTTGGACACGGGGATTCCGGTCCAGCGAGCCACAATATCTGCAATCATCGTCGGGCCCACTTCCTCTGTGAGCATCTTGCGGTCGGCCTGCAAAATGTTGAGTTCCTGGCTCAGGGCCTTCATCTTGCGCTCCTCGGCGGGCAGGAGACCGTATTCGATCTCGGCAGCCTTTTGGAAGTCTGCACTGCGATTGGCTTGCTCCTGCTCGATTTTGAGGGCATCGACATTTTGTCGCACACCTTTGATTTCCAGAATGATGCGTTTCTCTTCCTCCCAGTGTGCACGCAATCCCTTGGCCTCTTCTTCCAAGCTGGCGATCTGGTGATTGAGTTCCTTCACCTTCTCGTGCTCGCTTTCGCGCTTCATGCCTTCGAGCTCGATCTTGAGCTTGCGCAGTTTGCGTTCCATCTCGTCGAGGTCCTCGGGCATCGAGTCGATCTCCAGCCTGAGCTTGGCCATGGACTCGTCCATGAGGTCGATGGCCTTGTCTGGCAATTGTCGGTTGGAGATGTAGCGGTGGCTGAGTTCCACGGCTGCGATGATCGCGCCGTCGGTGATGCGCACGCCGTGGTGGGACTCGTAGCGGTCCTTGAGGCCCCTGAGGATCGAAATCGAATCCTCCACGGTGGGTTCGTCGACGACCACGGTTTGGAAGCGGCGCTCGAGGGCTTTGTCTTTCTCGATATACTTTTGATATTCGTCGAGGGTGGTGGCGCCGATGGCCCGCAGGTCGCCGCGCGAGAGGGCAGGCTTCAGGATATTGGCGGCGTCCATGGCGCCTTCGCTCTTGCCC
>JANMIM010000245.1:0-2309 GCA_031375795.1 Bacteroidota bacterium | reverse complement strand
GTGTAATCCACGGCATCGACCGAGCAGTCCGACGAGAACAAAACCGCGCCGGGACCGGCAGGGGTGGCCGTGAAGCAGGATTCGATGTCGGGCTTGCAAGCGCTCAGCACCAAGGCCATTGCGAACAGGAGGAAATAGGATTTTTTCATAATCATTGAATTGTCAGCCGTTTATTGAAGGGCTAAAGCAAATTTAATCACTCCTTCCGAAGTTCAAACTATCGGACAATAATTTGTCCCGCGCATTTTGGATAGGACTGCATGCCGGCAAGCCCCAATTTGCCCCTGAAATCCCGGGAGATTGCACTAATTTCACGTGCTTAAATGACCTTGAGCTCCATCAGCCCCACTCGCAAGGCACTATGGCTACTCGCCATCGTGTCGCTGACGATGTTTTTTGTCTCGGGGCGCTGGCACCGCAGCAAGGCGATCGACGGGGATGTCATTTCCTATTACAGCTATCTCCCCGCCGTGATCGTCCACGGCGACATCACGATGGAGTACTCGGTCGGCGACGATTTTTACAGCGACAAGGTCTGGGGCGTGATTTGGAAGGATCATTCGGGGCCCGTGCAGAAGTACACAATGGGTCTGAGCTGGCTCTACGCGCCATTTTTCATGCTCGCCCATGGGAGTGCCTACCTGCTGGGATACCCGGCAGACGGCTACTCGGCGCCCTATTCATTTTGGCTGCAATTGAGCGCGCTCTGCTACCTGCTGGCAGGAATGCATTGGCTCAGCAAGGTCCTGTTGCGGTACTTCTCCGAAAACATCTCGGCGCTTTGCCTGCTCGTCCTAGCCTTGGGGACCAATCTCTATTATTATTCCCAAGGGCAGGCTGCGATGCCCCACGTGTACATGTTTGCGTTGCTGAGCGGGCTGATGTGGGCTACAATCCGATTTTTTGAGTCGCCCGATTGGAAAAAAGGCCTACTGATCGGGGCCATTTGCAGCGTCTTCACCCTCGTGCGGCCCAACCACCTGCTATTTTGGCTCATCCCGGTGCTTTATGGCATCGTCGACCGCCAATCCTGGGCAGCGCGACGGGCGTTTTGGGCGACTCACTGGCCCAAAATGCTCGCTTGGCCGCTGATCCAAGCCTTGGTATGGGTGCCACAATTCATTTATTGGCGAATCCTGACCGACCACTGGATCTATTACTCCTACGGTGACGAGCATTTTTTCTGGGCAAGTCCGATGATCGGCAAGGTACTCCTCAGTTTCAGGAATGGCTGGCTCATCTACACACCGGTCATGGCCTTGGCGCTCGCAGGCTTGGTCGGGTTGCGGCGGTATGCGAGGGAATTTTCATTCCTCATTCCGTTGATCCTGGTCCCTGCGGCGTATGTCATCAGTTGCTGGTGGTGCTGGTGGTACGGCGGGAGTTTTGGGAGTCGCGTATTCGTGGACCTGTACCCCTTGCTCGCGCTCGGCCTCGGGGCTGCACTCACGCGCATTGCCGCTATTCCCATGAAAAAGGGCCTCCGATGGGCCGCATTGGGCATTTTGGGGATGTTTGTGCTCTTGAATCTCTTTCAAACCCTGCAATACACGCGCGGCATCATCCACTACGACTCCATGACCGCCAGCGCCTATTTCCATGTATTCGGTCGGGAACGCAAACCCAAAGACTTGCCGCAATACCTGGAAACGCCTGACTATGAGGCAGCAAAGCGAGGCGAGCGCTGATCGAGAGAATAGAATTCCCCGATCAGATGGCAGCAAATTTTACAGGTGTAATGGAATTTCAACATTTGGAAACCAACAACAAAGAATGAGTTTCCAACTATCCAGCAGACTTCGCCAATCACAATAACACATAGCAAACAATTGAAAGTCTTCTGATTAGGGTTTTAGCCTGACGTCATTCCAAATTCTGAGCAGCAGCTCGACACGAAAAGGAATCCCCAAAAACGCCAATCGCCAAATCTTATGAGGACTTGGCGATTGGATGTATGCGTGTATCGGAAACTATCCTCCCATGGAAAGTTCCAGATCAAAATGCGTGAGTTTCCTGAAGGATTTGATGCGGTCTGCAATCGCATTGCGGCTCAGGTCCACCAAGCGCTCTGGGCCAAATTTCTCGACCGTGAACGAGGCCAAGGCGCTGCCGACGATCACGCCGTTGCGCAGGTTGGCGAAGGTGACGTCGTCTGTGCTTGCCGCATAGCCGATCAAGCCGCCTGCAAACGAGTCGCCGGCACCGGTCGGATCAAACACTTCCTCGAGCGGCAATGCAGGCGCATAGAAGATCTGGTCCTCGGCACCATGAAACAGCAAGGCGCCATGTTCGCCTTTTTTGATGACCAG
>JANMIM010000223.1:0-1025 GCA_031375795.1 Bacteroidota bacterium | reverse complement strand
GCCTTCCAGCCCTTCACATCGATGAACTCTTCCAAGTTGAGCACCAACTCATCCACCGTCTTTTTGGTGAATTTGATCTCGACGATCGGCGCTTCCTTGGTGGTCGCAAACAGCAACTTGGAATTTTCGCCCTCGTTGATGAAGGTGAATTTCTGGTCGATGGAGGTGGTCTCGATGTGGAAGCGCTTCACGTTGGTGCGGCCAGATTCCCCGTCGAGGTGTACGGCGGTGACCACCGTTTCTGGCTCCAACTTGCACATTTCCAGGATCTTGCCACGGCCTTCCCAGCGATTCGTCAATTCAAAGGTGCGCAACTCGTAATAGCCCTCGGCATAGAGCACGAGGATCTTGTCGGGGCCCTTGAAATTGCCGACAAACTCGCCTTGGCCGTCGGTATTGAGGCGCTTCACGACGTCGTCGTAGTGGATGTTGATGCCGCCGAGGGTCGAGAGGCCCTTGGACTTAAAATCGACCTTGTTCACGGGAAACTTCGTGAGCAGGTTGCCGCCCGCGCTGCGCGCCTTGATGCCGAGTTCCGCAAAATCAAAGTCAAAGACGGGCTTGCGCAACTTGTTGTCGGGCTTCATCTTCACCGACACCGTCTCCCCCTCGCCATTGGGCATCACCGAGAAGTAATGCACCTTGCCGGGCAGCTCGCTCTTGGTGAGGAAATATTCCTTGTCGCGGGTGATGCCTTGCACGTGGAAGCGTTTGGCGTATGTGCGCGTGTCTTTTTTGTCGGTGTAGATGAGGTGGTAGGTCGTGCGCTCATCGCCCTTTTTCCAGATGCCTGCATGGATGATGCCCTTGCCCACAAAGACCTTGTCGGCGACTTTGAGCACTTTCATCGAGCCATTTTTCAAGAATACCACCATGTCGTCCATGTCTGAGCAATCCGACACAAATGTTGCGGAGGCGTAAAAAAATGTAGGAATCGATTCTTTCCGAGGGGTTTGGTAGTCATGACGATTTTTTTAGCGCACTTTTTCAACGGATTGTGGATGTACTAAAACAGAACTTTCCCT
>JANMIM010000219.1:0-7001 GCA_031375795.1 Bacteroidota bacterium | reverse complement strand
GTCGCTGCTGCAGGACAATGAGTTTGGCTGGGGATTCAGCCACCAAGGCATCCATACCTGGGTCACGCGGTTTGATACGCTCAAGGAATGCAACTGGTATGGTGCGCCGGCCCGCGAATTTGAGCACATGGATTTGGTGCTCCAAGACAGGTTGTTTGCGCAGACGGCTTTCCTGGATTTTGACCGCTATGCCTCGCACGTGGTGATTTTCCCGCCGAGGGAGCGGTGACCCAGCTATCAACAAAATGGGCTGCCTTTTGCGAGACAGCCCATTTTCCATTTCTTGAAATCGCTCGCGATCAACCGGCCTCGTTCATCAATCGCTTGATGATGTCGGCGCTGGTGATGCCCTCGGCCTCGGCCGTGAAGCTGGGCACGATGCGGTGGCGCAGCACGGAGACCGCGACGGCCTTGACGTCTTCGATGTCGGGGCTGTACTTGCCGCGCAGCAGTGCGTGGGCCTTGGCGCCGAGGATGAGGTATTGGGAGGCGCGTGGACCGGCACCCCATGTGATGAGGTCTTTGATGAAGGCCGGCGCGGCGGGGGTGCCGACGCGGGTCTTGGAGACCAGGTTCACGGCATACGTGATCACGGTGTCGGTCACCGGCACCTTGCGCACGAGGTCCTGGAACTCCTGGATGTCTGCACGGTCCAGGATGACCTTGAGCTCCACTTTGTGGTCGCTCGTGGTCTGCTTCACGATGTTGATTTCCTCCTGCAGGCTCGGGTAGCCCACCTCGATGTTGAACATGAAGCGGTCGAGTTGCGCCTCTGGGAGCGGGTAGGTACCTTCCTGCTCGATCGGGTTTTGGGTCGCCAATACAAAGAAGGGCTCCTCCAACTTGTAGCCCTGCCCGGCGATGGTCACGCGCTTCTCTTGCATGGCCTCCAAGAGCGCGGCTTGCGTCTTGGGCGGGGTGTGGTTGATCTCGTCGGCAAGGATGATGTTGGCGAAGATCGGGCCCTTGATGAATCTGAAATATTTTTTGTTGGTGTCGTTGTCGATCTCCAAGATTTCCGATCCGAGGATGTCGCCGGGCATGAGGTCTGGCGTGAACTGGATGCGGGAGAATTGGAGGTCCAGGATGCGCGACACCGTGCTGATGAGCAGGGTCTTGGCGAGACCGGGCACGCCGACCAGCAGGCTATGGCCTTTGCAAAACAGGGCGATGATCAATTTCTCGACCACATCCTCCTGACCTACAATCACTTTGCCGATCTCAGCCTTGAGGGCCTTGTACTTCTCGGCCAGCGCATCGGCGGCCTGCTTATCGTCTTTGTACTTGCTCATTGAATCCAGTTGATTAAGACTTCCTTGCAGTCTGCGTCTTTGATTTCGATAAAGATGTTCTTACGTGCACTTATCAACCAACGTTCCAATTCCGTTGCTTGTTTTGCTTGCATGGCTGCGCCTTGTATTTTTTGGTAGTCGCTCTCCAGGCTCGCGACGTGCGGGGCCACGCGCTTTTTGAGGTAGAGCATGTGGTAGACTTTTTTGTTGTCGGGGCCGATCCACTCCACGGGCTCGGTGATGTCGCCCTCCTCCATCTCGTCGACCTTGAGGTAAAAGTCGGCATCGAGCAGGTCGAGCGGCACGCGCAGCTCGCCGGTCTGTGGATTTTTGATGCACCCGCCACAAGTCTTGCTGTCGTCGTCTGAAAAGAGCTTGGCCGCTTGCTCGAAGCTCAGGGTATCCTCGTCCACGATGCGTGCACGGATCACCTTGAGCTCCTCCTCCGAGCGCAGTTCGTCGTCGTAGGTCACGCGGGGGGAAATGAGGATGTGCCGGGCCGAGACCAAGTCACCGACCCGCTTGTAGACCTGCATGATGTGGTAGCCAAAGGGCGATTCAAACACCTGGGACAACTCGCCTTCCTTGAGTTTGAAGGCGATCTCCTCAAATTCAGGAACCATGCGCCCACGGCTGAATTCGCCTAGGTCGCCTCCCAACCGCGCGCTGCCAAAGTCCTCGCTGTAGCGCTTGGCGAGGTCTTGGATGGCGCCTTCGCCACGCACGATCTGCTCGCGGATGGATTCCAGCCTGGCTTTGGCCTCCTTCTTGCTCACCTCGGTCGCGACGGGGCGCTTCACGATGTGAAACAGCTCCACCTCGGCGGGCAGGTAGGGCAGGCTGTCGGCAGGAAATGCATTGAAGAATTTCTTGACCTCGCGGGGTGTGATCACCACCTTGGAGATCACCGACTCGCGCATCTTCTCGATCATGAGCTGCTCCTTGATCTCCGGCCACAGGTCGGCCTTGATCTCGATCAGCGGCTTTTTGTATTCCTCCTCGAGTTTCTGGATGCTGCCGTAACCCTGGATGAAATAATTGAGCTTGCGTCCCAATTCAGACTCGATTTGGTCGTCTGAGACCGTGATCGAGTCTTGGCGGGACTTGTTGAGGAGCAGCTTCTCGATGATGAGTTTCTCCAGGATCTGGCAGCGCAGCGTGCCGTCGTCGACCTGCCCATTGGCGAGGAAGTAGGCATACTGGTTCTCGACATCCGATTTCAGGATCACGTCCTCGCCGACGATCGAGATCACCTTGTCGAGCTCCTGGGCTTGCAAGCGCAGGCCCAAGCCGAGCACGATGCAAGCGAGTGCGAGCATGACGCGCATGGTGGCCGGGCGATTATTCTTTGACATAACTGTTGGAGCGGGCATTTTTCAGAATCGTTTCTTCGTTTTTTTCAATGAGATTCACTTTGCGCTCATTCAGGATCAGGTCGATGATCTTGTCGCGGCAGAGCTCGATGGCCAGGGGCTCACCGGGTTGTACGACATTGATCATCTTGAACATGTAGTAGCGCTTTGTGCCTCTGATAACGCCGTTCCATCGGATTAATTTTCCGAGGGCTGTTTTTTGCAGATTCCCATAGTAGCCCTTGGAAACCATCTCGATCTTGGCCTCGTCGGCATAGGAGCTGTCGACCTTGGACTCGATCGCATTGGTGGCGGCCCACTCTTTCATTTTCACGTAGTCGGCGGCATTGGAACTGCGCATCCACTCGCCCACCTCGCCATTGTTGGGATTTTGGGTGACGATGTAGAAGTAGTTGTAGAGGACCTGGGTGCTGATGAAGTTCTGCTTATTGGCCTCATAAAAGGCCAAAATTTCCTTTTTGGAGACATTTTTGTCGAGCGTCTCCTCAATGATGCGGTTTTCATAGCTGTGCATGATGAGCTTGGCTTTGTAGTCTTGCACCTTGTACTCGACTTCCTGGGCCAGACTGGCATCATAGTTCAGCGCCTCGTCCATCACCGCCTGCTCCTTGATCCATTGCTTGACAAAGGACTCCGCAAACCGTGCGCTGTCCTTTTCCACGACATCCTTGGGCAGGTAGTGGTCGAGCATCTCGCGGGTGAGCTGCTTGTCCTTGTAGGAGGCCACGACACCCGTGCTGTCGACCGACGACTTGTTGCCGCAGCTCACAGCCAAGGTCACTAGGGCGATGCCCAAGCATATCCAAGGCAATTGCTGGGCGGCACGCACGGTCACTTATACAGTTTGGCGAGCACCTTGTCTTTGACTTCCACAGGATATTTGCCCTCCAACTCCTTGAGCCACTCGGCCTCGAGGTAGTTTTGGTACTGGGTGATGCACTCGCTCTTGGCGTCGTCAAATGACTTCTGGCCAGCAGGGAGGTTTTCTTGCAACACCAAGATCCTGAAGGCGCGGCCATACTCGAGGATGTCGCTCTTGAAGCCTTTTTCCTTGCCAAACATCATCGCTTCAGCCTCAGCCTTGCCCTTCTCGTAATTTTGGGTGCGGATGCGGATGTTGAGCGCCGAGCTCTTGTTGATCTCCTCGTCGATCTGCTTGTCGGTCTTGCCGGCAGCGAGCAACTTCTGGACCTCGTCGATCATGGGGCGCTTCTCAGAGATGTACTCCGTCACCACCACACGCTCACCAGCCATGAACTTGGACTTGTTGTCCTCATAGTATTTCTTGAGGCCGGTGGTGTCCTCGACGGCTTTGCGCCATACTTTGTCTTCGGTGAGGGTGAAGAGGAGAATGCCGTCGCTGTATTCCTTGAGCAACTCACGGTATTCGCGGTATTTCTTGGGAAGCTGCTGCTCCTCGTAGTTGAGGATTTCTTGCTCCACAAACATGGGCACGAGCTTGTCGGTGACCATCTGCGTGGTGGCGCCGTCAAAGCCTTTGTGGGCATTGACATACCAATCCATGTAGTTGCGCACGGTGCCGGTCTTCTTTTGGCTACCCTCGCCGATGGTGTACACGGGCATGGAAGCAAAGCTGGATACGACGGAGTCGGCTGGTTTCCAGAAGCCTTTGGTGTACATGGCAGATGCATTTTGGTCATCGATGGCCTTGACCATCTTGGCGAGGCCCTCGCTTTGCTGCTGGTAATTGTACTCCTTTTTCACGCGGGCGATCAGGCGCTCCTTGCTCAGGGTGCTACGGGCATCGCGAGCGATGCGGGTCTTGAGCTCAGGGGCCGATTCGTCAAAGCTCTTCACAGGCTCGACCTCGGTCACCTTCATGATGTGGTGGCCAAAGCTGGTCACAAACGGCTCGGAGACCTCGTTGAAGGCGAGCTTGCGCTTCACGACTTCCATTTCAGGGATCAGGCGACCCTGGCCCAGGGAGCCAAACTTCTTGGCGGTGTTGGGGTCGTCGCTGTATTTCTCACAGAGTTCATTCCAGTCGCCGCCAGCCTTGAGCTTTTGGTAAATCTCGGCGATCATGGTCTTGGCCTGATCCTCGGTCTTGGCAGTGTATTGTGCGCCGACGCGAATGATGATGTGGGCTACGGTCTTCTTGCCGGTATTTTCCAAGCGGTCATAGACCTTGATGAGGTGATAGCCAAAGCTCGAGCGCACCGGCTTGGAAACCTCGCCGACCTTGGTGTTGTAGGCTCCGGTTTCAAAGGGATACACCATGTCAAATGCGCTGAAGTAGCCCAAGTCCCCTTTGTTGCTCTTGGCGCTCGGGTCGGTGCTGTACTTCACGGCCATGTCACCAAAATCCTTGCCTTGGTTCACGATTGAGTCGCGAACGGCCGAAATTTTCTTGAAAGCCTTCAGGGTATCCTCTGGGCTTGCGTCTTGGCCACAGGCGATGAGCAAATGGGAAGCGCCGATGATCTGCTTGCTGCGGTCATAGGCCTCGTGCACGAGCTCCTCTTGGCTGCTTTTGTCGACCAAATAGGGCTGGGCCAATTGCTTGCGGTAGCCTTCAAACTCAGACTTGAAAGCCTCGGAGTTCTGGAGGCCATTGGCGCGGGCCTCGAGTACCTTGCGCTTGAAATTGATGTACAAGGCGAGGTATTCCTTGTACTGGGCTTGGGTATGGCTTTTTACAGCATCCCAGCCGCCATTGTTTTTTTGGTAGACGTACTCAAAGTCACTCTTGTGGACGGTATCCTTGCCCGGAAACACCAAGAGTGCCGGATCCTTTTTGCTGGATTTGCTTTTGCCCCCACCTTTGCCGCCATCGAGGTGAGCACCAAATGCCGTAGATTGAAAAGCGAAGAGCGCAAAAGCCAATAGAAAAACGATGATTCCCTGTTTTCTCATTGCAATATTACCTTGGTTCACATTTTGAGAGTGCGAATTTAAGCTTTTTGGGGGAAATATGGCAACAATGGTTTGGAGATTCTGTATCCTCCTACCATTTCGGCAAATGCTTCACCTTGCAAGGGGAATGCAAAGCATTTGGGACACTGGCTATGGGCCAGCAGGTCAGACGTATTTTGTAAATTTGTAGACAAAAAAGTCTTCGCTCTCCTCAACCTCGATCTTGTCCATGATCTTGGTAATCAAGAATATGCCCAGGCCACCCTTGGTGCGCTTGCGGATGATCTCCTGCAAATCCTCGGGCTTGTACTCGTGGATGGGAAACGGCGTGCCGTTGTCGGCCAGCTCGATGAGCAGTTCCTTGCCCTTGAGGCTGATCGACAGCTTGATGCGGTCGCGCTCGTCGCAATCGTGGTGATGGATGATGCTGTTGGCACAAGCCTCGTCCACCGCCAATACGAGCTGGTAAGTCATGGACTCCTGTATCTGCAGTGAGCGCAATTCGCCCTCCACAAAGGCCCTGATCTTTGGTAGACTTTGCTTGGTACAAGGGGCTACGTAGTGTGTCTTCATGCACCGAGCATTTTGTCTGCCTCTTCCCTGGTTGCCACGATGGTCATCAGCTGCTCCAGGCCCAGCAACTGAAACACTTTGTATACATTCTCGGCCATGCCAGAAAACACAAACCTACCGCCGTGGGCGTTCAGGATTTCCATAAACGAGATGAAGACCCCCAGCCCGGCGCTGGAGATGTAGCGCAGTCCCGTGCAATCGATGTGGTAGTGGTACACGTCGGTGTCGATGCCATTTTGGATCATCTCGTCCATTTGCATCGACGAGTTGGCATCCAGGTCTCCGGTAGGGGCGAGGGTGATGTACTTTGCGCTTTTGTGTTCCTGAATCTGCATTGCCTTTTTTCTACGATAACTAGATACAATAGGTTGATGTTACAAGAATTTGATTACCAAGATGCTGTAATCGTCTTCGATCTTGTTTCCCGTGAAGGCCTTGACCTGCTGCACGAGGGTCTCGACAATGAGTCGGCTGTCGGTCTTGCGCAGCCGGTGCACGATGTCGTGCAGGCGCTCCATGCCAAATTCTTCCATGCGGGTGTCGCGCGCCTCGATGATGCCGTCGGTAAACAGGATCAGGAGGTCGCCAGGCGAGAAGTGGATGCGCTCTGGCTCGCCGACGAAGTTGGCAAACTTGTCGTCGCGCACGATGCCTAGCCCCACGCCACCGCCCGAAAGCGTCTTGAGCGCGTCGGCAGTGCTGTCGTAGTACAAGGTCTCGCAGTGCCCGGCCCGCAGCAGTTCGATCACGCGCTGCTCCATGTCGATCTGCACATAGGTGAGCGTCATGAAGCTCCCCTTGCGCAGGCACTTGCTCAGCGCCTTGTTGGTCGTGAGTACAAAGTCGCGCACGCCCATGTCCAGCTGTGTGAGGGCTTGGAAGATGC
>JANMIM010000217.1:0-6262 GCA_031375795.1 Bacteroidota bacterium | reverse complement strand
GCTGTGATGGTCGGGGTGGCGGGCAATGGATTCACTGTCACCGTGATGGTGTTGGAGGCGGCAGAAGCGCATCCACCTGGATTCACGACGACCGAATAGGTGCCGCTCGTGGTCACGGTCAACGTCGGCGTGGTCGCGCCGCCCGGTGTCCAGATGTGGTTGGTCGGGCTGCTGGAGGTCAAGACCACGCTTCCGCCTGCGCAGAAAGTTGTCGGGCCACCAGCAGTGATTGTAGGCGTGGCGGGCAAGGCATTCACGGTCACCACCGTCGGGGCCGAGGTGGCCGAACAGCCATTCCCATCGGTCACTTGAACGGTATAGGAACCGCTCGTCGTTGCCGTGATGCTCTGTGTCGTGGCACCGCCTGGGGACCAGACGTTGCCGGTCGCGCTGCTGGAGGTGAGGGTTACGCTACCGCCTGCACAGAAGGTTGTGGGGCCTCCCGCTGTGATGGTCGGGGTGGCGGGCAATGGATTCACTGTCACCGTGATGGTGTTGGAGGCGGCAGAAGCGCATCCACCTGGATTCACGACGACCGAATAGGTGCCGCTCGTGGTCACGGTGAGCGTCGGCGTGGTCGCGCCGCCCGGTGTCCAGATGTTGTTGGTTGGGCTGCTGGAGGTCAAGATTACGCTGCCACCCGCGCAGAAGGTCGTCGGGCCACCCGCCGTGATCGACGGGGTCGCTGGCAAGGCATTTACGGTCACCACCGTCGGGGCTGATGTGGCCGAACAGCCGCTGCCATTGGTCACTTGCACCGTATAGGAACCACTGGTCGTCGCGCTGATGCTCTGCGTCGTCGCACCACCGGGGGTCCAGACGTTGCCGGTTGCGCTGCTCGATGTCAGGGTGACGCTGCCACCCGCACAGAAAGTCGTCGGGCCGCTCGGCGTGATCGTCGGAGTCGCTGGCAAGGCATTGACCGTCACGACCACGGGAGCCGAGGATGCAGATGTGCAACCGCCAGATGTGACCGCCACGGTGTAGCTGCCGCTGGTCGTCGCGCTGATGCTGGGCGTAGTCGCTCCGCCCGGTGTCCAGACGTTGCCCGTCGGGCTGCTGGAGGTCAAGGTAACTCTGCCGCCGGCGCAGAAAGTCGTGGGGCCGCCGGGAGTGATCGTCGGCGTGGCGGGCAATGCATTCACCGTCACCACCAAGGGGGACGAGGAGGCTCTACATCAACATGCCGTGGTCACTTGCACCGTATAGGAACCACTGGTGGTCGCGGTGATGCTGGGGGTCGTGGCTCCGCCGGGGGTCCAGACGTTGCCCGTGGCGCTGCTGGAAGTGAGGGTCACGCTGCCGCCTGCACAAAAGGTCGTGGGGCCGCCCGGGGTGATCGTCGGCGTGGCAGGCACTGCATTCACCGTCACCACCGTCGGGGCCGATGTGGCGCTACAACCGCTGCCATTGGTGACTTGCACGGTGTAGGAACCACTCGTCGTCGCGATGATGCTCGTAGTCGTGGCGCCACCGGGAGACCAGACGTTGCCGGTCGCGCTGCTGGATGTGAGGGTGACGCTGCCGCCAGCGCAAAAGGTCGTGGGGCCTCCAGCCGTGATGGTCGGCGTGGCTGGCAATGCATTCACCGTCACGACCACGGGGGCCGAGGAGGCCGAGGTGCAACCTGCCGTGGTGACGGCCAATGTGTAACTGCCACTGGCTGTTGCGCTGATGCTGGGGGTCGTCGCGCCGCCCGGCGTCCAGACGTTGCCCGTCGCGCTGCTGGATGTGAGGGTCACACTGCCGCCTGCACAGAAGGTCGTGGGTCCTCCGGCGGTGATCGTCGGGGTTGCGGGAATGGCATTGATCGTGATGTTCACGCCATTGTCGGTGCCGGTGACCACAGGGTTGGAGGATATGACCCTGATGCGGTAACCCGTACCCGAGGCTGTGCCACCGGGGATTGTGCAAGCGATCGTTCCCGCTGTCTGACTGGTAAGTGTGCCGATGGTGACTGGCGATGCAAAGCTGCCCGAGGCATCTGAGAGCTGGGCGGTAAATACGTTGCCCACATTGAAGACACCGGTGAGGGTAAAGGGCACGCTGAGCGATGCGCCGGCACAAAATGGCGAGCCAGAGATGGTACCCGTGGTGATGGTATTTCCGGAGGAGGTGATTTTCAGCTGCCCGTTGCGTGTCGTGTGTGGGATGACGTTGAAGGTATTGTCGGTGAATTCAAGGGGCGTGGGTATATCTTCAAAAGTGACCGGACACGATGTACCCGGCGCGCCTACGAGGTTGTATCGCACGGTAAATAACATCGCTGAGTCGGGAACGGTCACCCCTACAAGTGTCGGGTCATTCCATGAGAATGTGAGCTTGCCCGATGCGATTTGTGCTGTGCCAAAGTTGGCGGCAGTCATGTTGGGCAGGCCGAAGGAAACGATGCTGTTGTAGGTGCCGATGCTGGTGCTCCAGCTCACTGTGCCTTGCATTGCGATCAAGTTCGTAAACTCGTTTGCGCGCACCGCCAAATCGACGGTGGTCAGCGTGGGCCCTTGCACGGAGTCTGCAAATATCTTGAATGGGCTCACGCCTCCCGTGACATTGATCTTGCCGGGGTTGGTGGTGATGGGAATCGGGGCAAATGACAAATCCACGACCTCCATCGGTGTCGGGCTGTTCACAAATGAGACGGGGGTCGAGCTGCCGCCCGAACCGACAATGTTGTAGCGCACCTTGAAGATGGTGGTGCCAGCGGGGACCGTGACCCCGGCAAGCGTGGCATCGTTCCACGAAAATGTGAGCTTGCCCGTTCCGATTTGCGTGGTGCCAAAATTGGAGACACCGAGACCAGGCAGGTTGTAGGCCTGTGTGCTGTTGTAGGTGGCCACCCCCACGTTCCAGGACAGGGTGCCCTGGATCGAAATAATGTCGGTGAAGTTGCGCACTTTCACGCTCACATCCACCTGCGAGCCGTTTGCACCACTCACTGTATCGGCCCAGATCACAAATCCCCCCCCGCTTGCGCAAGAGGCTGGCGCTGTAAATAGGCTGTTGGTGGTCATGGAGCAGCCGGGCGATGCGGAGAAATTGGCGGTCGTGTTCACAGGCAAACCATTGGCCGTGAGGCCCGTCAATGTCACGGTCTGTGGGCTGCTGGTGATGGCAAAGCTCTGGCCGTTTACGACGAGGCTGCCGCTACCCGGCGCATTGTTGTAGGTCACGGTCACTTGCTGGGTATAGGTATTGGTGCCTGGCACGCAGGCTGTCTGCGTGCCCGCCGCGAGGTTGGTGATGGCGCAGGCCCCGCCGCCTGTGACATTGATCCTGCCGGGATTGGTGACAAATGGGATCGGACTAAAACTCAAATCCACAATCTCCATCGGCGTGGGTGTATTCACAAAATCGACGGCCGTGAATGTGCCACCGGCACCCACGAGGTTGTACCTGACCTTGAATATGGTGGTTCCAGCCGGCACTGTGACGCCCGCGAGCGTGGCATCGTTCCATGAAAAGGTAAGCTTTCCGGTTCCGATTTGGGCGGTACCAAAATTGGAAGCGCCGAGCCCGGGCAGGTTGTACAACAGCGTGCTGTTGTAAGTCGCCACAGACACGTTCCAGGACATCGTGCCCTGAATGGAAATGATGTTGGTGAATTCCCGCACCTTCACGCTCACATCCACCTGCGAGCCATTGGACCCGCTCACGGTGTCTGCCCAGATGGTAAATGTCGCCTTGGCGGGTGCAGCAGTGAGCAACAAGAGCAGGCAGGCCATCCAGCCCAAAGACCAAAACTTAGATTGAAACATGGTGTATTTCTTATTCATTTCAGATTCCAAATTAGTGTGCGGCCACGATCAGCTTTGCGTATCGCAACCCGCCAGATGTTTCCAATACCAAAAAATAGCAGCCGCTTCTCAGCGCTGCGTCCATCGTCATTTCAATTTCATTTCCCTTTGATTCCCAAGCCAAGTCAGCCGCCACCTTTCGACCCATGAAGTCATACAGCACGACACCATCGATCTCCCCTCCCCCATCACCCACTTGTACACGCAACCTGGCAGTTGTCGTCCACAGCGGATTCGGGTAAATCGTCAGCCATTCTTGACCCATTTCCAGCATTCCCACCGTGATATTGTGGATGCTGATCTGCCCCGCCAATGTGCTGTCGCTCACAGACGTGAAGGAAGTATCGACCAGCTCAAGGGCGGTCGGCAGGTCGGGAAATCCCAAGCTGCATGCGCTGCCCGGAACACCCGACAAATGCATCCGCAATGCAAACAAAGCTGCTGAGTCGGCGATCGAAACGCCCATCAGCGTCGGGTCGTTCCAGGAAAACGTGAGTTTGCCGAGCGCAATCTGCGTGGTTCCAAAATTGTTGGCCCCCATGTTCGGCAGACCATAATATGCACATCCCAAAAAGCTCGCCACCGCAGGATCCCATTGCACGCTCCCTTGCGCGGAAATCATATCGGTAAATTGGCGGGCCCGCACGGCCACCGACACGGTATCGCCTACATTTCCCTGCACCGAGTCGCCAAAGATGAGGATGGTCGGATGCAGGAGCGGCGCAGCCAATGTTGCAAAACCAAAAGGCCCCGCATTCACACCCGTCAATGAATCACAGTCCTCCCGCACATAAAATTCATAGTTGCTCGACGCGGACAAATTGGTCACTTGCGCAATATTATGTCCTTGGATGGAAACACCTGTCGCATTGCCAATGCCATTGCCCTGGGCAAATCCCCATGGCCCCCATTCCACAACATAATTGGCGCCCGGGTTTTGGGAGACCCAATCGAGTTGGGCTTGCGTCTGCATAATATTGCGCGCCGCCAACGAATCGGGGATTTCGCAAACCTGGGGAATGTTGATGCTGACGTTTCCCCCACGCACCGCAAATGGGATCGTGTTGTAGGACCAGTCCACGACCTCCAAGAGCGTCGGTGACCCCAAGATCGGAATGGGGACTTGGTCACCCGGCTGACCCGTGACCTGAAAAAGCAGGGCAAATAAAACCGTGCTGTCGGCCACAGTGATCGGCGTGAGATTGTTTTCGTTCCAACTGAAGGTGATGCGGCCATTGAGCGCGTAGGTCGTACCAAAATTGGCATTGGACATGCTGGGCAGGCCCATGCTTTGCACGCTCAAAAACGTCAATCCTGCACTGTCAAAGCCGACCGTGCCTTGGATGGAAATGATGGAATCAAAGTCAAGTGCCCGAATGGGAACGAAGACTTGTGTGCCTTGGTCGCCAGCAACGGAGTCTGCCAGGAATACAAAACCTCCCCCAGAGACCGCAAGGCCTCTGAGGGAGATGATGACTCCTATCGCAAGACAGACGAGCTTGGCTTTCATGGCCTTGATGCTGAAAGCTTACTCTCTGATGTAGATGAGGCGGTAGACATGGGTATCGTTTCCAGCCTCGATGCGCATCATGTATGTGCCAGCGGCAAGTCCCACGCCCGCCTTGGTTTTACCATCCCATTTCACCTCGTGCATGCCCTCCTCAAACACACCGCCAAACTGGTTCACGACCGTGCCGCGCAAGTCGGAAATTGTGAATTGCATCTGGCGCGTCTCGGGAAGCTCGAAACGGATGGTGGTCTCGGTGGAGAATGGATTCGGGAAGCTTGGATACCATTGGATGGCAGTACCGCCGGCCTGTGCCCCTTGGTCGCCCAGCACCTTGAAGGTACCGTCGTGCGACTTCACTTCGAGCACGTCGAGGTTGTTGTTGTACACCTCGGCAGCCATCTGGCTTCCTGACGCGCTAAGCTTGCAAGTGGTGCCCGATTCGCCGATGACCCTGAAATGCAGGTTGAAGAGCGTGCCCCCGTCTGGCAAGGTCAGCAATCCGCCAGCCTCATCGTTCCAGGAGACAAGCAATGCACCCTGTGCCTTCTTGGATTCGCCAAACCATGCTTGGGTGGCCATGCCTTCCTCACCTACGAGTTCCAAGACATTGGGATCCCAGTTGATCGTAAACTGGTAACCAGCCATGCCGTCAAACTGCTCGGCCATCACTGGAACGGTGATTTCATCACCTTTCTGGCCCGAGAAGTCGCCAAAGCTTACATAGCGCTCACCCACCGTCGCCGTCTTGGCAACAGCCGGATTCCACGACCAGTTCACGTCACCCAATTTGATGCCATAGAAGTTCTGGTTGGCCTGGGTAGTGACCGCAGGATAGTTGATCGTGCTGGGATATGGCCATGGGTTCAAGGCATTGGGGAAGACATAGCTGGCATCCACCATGCTCCAGAGCCTGCCACCCGGGAAGGTAAGACTGGTCTGCAAGATGACTGTGCGTGTG
>JANMIM010000212.1:0-6801 GCA_031375795.1 Bacteroidota bacterium | reverse complement strand
ATGATGCCCTTGAGCGCGAACTCGCCCATCGTCTGCGGCGCAGAGGAGATTGGCGAGGACCTTTTGCCCATTCCAAAGGATTTCTTTCAAGCCACCATCCGGGCGCCAAAACAGGCCATCGTTCAGCGCGAAATAGGGCTTCCCTCCCCTATCCAACTCGACAGCCTTGCCGCCTTGCAGATGGACCGTGTCCCACAAGGTTTCCTCCAAACTCAAGGACCCGTGAAAGGAAAACTTGCGCACAATCGTCGTCGATACCACAAATAGGTCTTCACCGGCAATCGCGAGGTCGCGGGCATGTTGCAGAATGGGATCGGGTTTCAGGCGCAGCACCGGCCAATCGATGATCGATATCACGCCGCGACTCACGAGGATATGATTGCCGGCATGCAAAATCCGCCGCGTTTGAAACTGGCCTTCGTTGCCGACATTGGCAAATATTTCTTGGACCTCGGTCGCCCGAGGATCCATCCGGAACAATTTCCCGAAGTAGCTTCCTACCAGGTGGCTGCCATCGGGCAATGTGCAAATCGATGTAAAATTGTTTTGCTTCTGGTCGCCTTGATCGATCGTCAAGCGTGTGATTTCGGGCGAAGGCACTACCAAAAACCCTTCACTGAGTGTCGAAAACCACTCGATTCCCTCCGCGTCCACCATCACCGAACTGATCGGCGTCCCTGGAAAGCGTTTGGAGCCCTTTGTCCATCCCTGGGCGCTTGCCAGCAATGGAAAAGCACCGCTGCCGGTACATACCCAAAGGCCATCGCCGCCCTTTGGGACGATGCGCAACCACCGCTCAGGGGTTTCGAGGGGATCGGTTTGGTAAATGCGTTCAAATTTTCCGGCCTTGAATCGAAGGATTGCCTTGGACTGATCCCGCTGATCGATCTGCATCAAATACAGGTCTTCCCCTTTGAAATTGAAGCCACCCGCCACAAAGTCATCGCTTTCGTAGCGCATGGCCTTTTGTCCAGTCCTGAAATCGACTTCAAACACCCCGAGATTGGTCACAAAAATGAAAAGTTTGTCCTTGCGAATGGCTGCGTCCAAGACCTGACTGGAAAGCGAAATTTCAGGCAAAAGCGAAATGCTGTCCCGGGCCCGTCCATCTCCATCGTAGCGCTGCACCTTGTTGCCGACAATCGTGCAAAAGCCACCTGCGGGGTCAAAAGCAATCGCCCGAACGGGATTTGCGGCATCTGGATCATACATCAAACGCAAGCTGTCGGCGACCACCCCAAACACTTGACCAGCCGTGTTGCGGCACCAAATACGGTCGTGGTCGTCCACGGTGACAGCGGTGATGGCCCTGTTTTTCTCTTGCGGATGGGCGAATGGATGGATGCGAATGCCGTCGTAGCTGAACAGGCCATTGTTGGAAGCGACCCAGATGAGCCCGAAGCGGTCTTGCGCCACCTCGTAAATTTCGTCGGAGGGGAGGCCGTTTTCTTCGTTGATCGGATAGTAGAGTGGATGTTGCGCGCATACAATTCCCCATTGTAGGAGGCTGATCCCGGCGCAAAGCAGGGCAAGGCTCCACCTACGGCATCGAATCCAAAAAGCATGTGCGGGGCGCGGCATCACGGTCTAAAGGTAAGCAAACAAAGTCCTTCGCAAGTGCGCGTGGCGCTGCGCCTCGTGAAGCCAAACCAACGGTTGGTGAATTGGCGGAATGGAAGACGGCCACGCTCGACGACGTTTCCAGCATTCTTCATCCAACCACAAAATTAATTCGACAATGAAAAAAATACTCCTCCTCCTCAGCTTCGCCTTTGCGATGACCATGACTGCCTTTGCAAGTGCTCCGGCTTTCAACTTGGCCGACAACGCGCAGATTGCAGATGCCACACGCGCCTTGCTGCCATCCCCCTTACCCGCCAACACACCCAAAATCAAGAATATTCGGGTTCGGGAGCTTGATACTGCTGGCGGCACCTCTTACAAAATCGTCGTCGTCGTCAAACACGATGATTTGGACCAAGTGAATTCGGTCGAAGTGGGATTGACGCCAAGCTCGCCTTCCAGCCCTGCGCCTTCCAGTCCAGTATTCAGTTTGCCGTTCAAGGCAGAAAACTCTGCCAAGAATAAAAAGCGGTATGTGAACAAGGACATTTCGTTTGGATCATCGGCGCTTGGTAAGGGATATGTCGCCACCGTGACCATGAAAGATGCCTCCGGTGCGACGGTCGGTGCCGTGGAAACGATCAACGTGACCGTGACCGACAAAGCCGACATCGTCACCGACCCAGCCACCGTCACCGGCGTGCACATTGCCGAGACAGGTCTCGGCACCAACAACATCATGGTCTTCGTGACCGATCTCGGAAATCTCGTGAAGTTCGTGCGGGTGGAACTCCTGCCGATTTCCCGCACCTCCCCTACTCCAAACCCTGCGACAATGGTATTGCCCTTTGATGTGCAACTCCCAGATTTGACCAAGCGCTTCGCGAATTACGGCGGCTTGGGCTTCTCGGCGAGTGCGGTCGGGGCTGAGTACTTCGTCATCATTACCCTCTTGGATGCCAATGGTTTGGACCTAGACACGCCCATCACGCTTGCCGTCGTCGTTGTTTGATGTACCAAGATCACTTAACCAACCCATTTTCAAGTCCCTGGCTGCGATGCAGCTGGGGATTTTTGGTTTTGATCGGGGCATCATCGCTGCCAAAAGCGGCCTCGCAACGCATCCTGCGTTTTCCTTCCATGAACTCAATCCGACGGTTGGTGAATCGGCTGTTTCTGTATGGGCCCCTCCGTCACAACCTTTGAGCCATCAACCTTAAGTGTATTCAATATGAAGAAGAATTTACTCCACATCGCTTTCCTGCTCACTTGCACCATGGCAGCGCAAGCGCAATCCCTGGATTGGGCTGCCACCTTTGGCGGGCCAACTTTTGCCGCTGGCAAAGCGATTGCCAGTGATGCCAACGGAAACGTCTATTCCACAGGGTATTTCTATGGCACATCCGATTTTGACCCAAGCCTGGGCGTGGTCAGCTTCACCGCTGCACCTGCTTTTGGCTGCGACCTTTACATTTCAAAACTCAATGCCAATGCGACGCTCGGCTGGGCAAAACAGATCAGCAGCGACGGCAACGACTATGGCACGGGAATCGCCGTGGATCAAACGTCGGGAGCTGTCTATGTCACCGGCTGGTTTCATGGCCCCACCGATTTTGATCCAGGCCTCGATAGTTTCATCGTGAATGCAGCAGCCTCCGATGCTTTGTTTGTCTTGAAACTGGATGCAGCTGGCGATTTTGTCTGGGTCAGAACACTGGAAGGTACTTCAAGCTATGGTATGGCAATAGCGCTGGACAATGCAGGAAATGTGCTGATCGGAGGCCAATTTGACGGGACCGTCGATTTTGACCCAGGTGTCGGAACCGAGAATGCCACGGCTGCTGGGCTGATGGATGGTTTTGTGCTCAAGCTCGACGCCAACGGGAATCGCATCGTCGACTTCCAGTTTGGCGGCACGGGTTACGACGAGGTGCTGGCCATCGGCGTCGATTTATCAGCCAATATCTACCTGACAGGTGACTTTGATGGCACCATCGATCTCGACCCGGGCACCCAAACTACGAGCTATACAGCCGACGGCTACGACATCTTTGTTTCCAAGTTGGATGACGTCGGCAACCTGCAATGGGGCCGACAATTGGGTGGCACGGGCAATGAAATCGGCAATGCGATCGGAGTCGATGGTTCAGGAAACGTCCATGTCACGGGCAAATTCACGGGCACCGTGGACTTCGACCCAGGGGCTGGCAGCACGGCGTATACGGCAGATGGCTTCAGCGATGCCTACCTCACGCGCTTGGATGCCTCAGGCAATCTCGTCTGGGCTGTGAAGGTCGGTGGCTCAGGATTGGATGAAGGCAAGGCATTGACACTTGATGCATCGGGGGCCATTGTCTGGACGGGTGGTTTCCAAGATACCGTGGACTTTGAGATCGGTGGGGGCGTCACCAACCTCTTCAATGCCGTGGGCACCGACATCTTCGTTGCCAAATTCAACCCCAACGCCAGCCTCGGCTGGGCCAAAAACATGGGCGGCGACGGCACAGATTGGGGCTACGCCGTCGCCCTCGATGCCAGCGAAAACGTACTGCTCACCGGCCAATTCACCAACGATTGCGACTTCGATCCCGATGGCGGCACGGCCAACGTCACCAGCCTCGGCGAAAACGACATCTACGTCACCCGACTCAGTGTGGCTACAAGTATTGAGGAAGACGAGATCCTTGGAAATGAGATTTCCATCGCGCCCAACCCCGCGACCAGCGTGCTCCGCATCGACGTCGCTCAATCCACCGAAGTCGCCATCCTAAACGCCCTTGGGCAACAAATGGCCAGCTTCGAGATTCAATCCAGCAAAAGCCTGGATCTCACGGACTACGCCGCCGGCATCTACTTCGTTCGCGATTTGAACAATGGGAAGTCGATCAAATTTGTGAAGCAATAAGGCGAATCGGTTCGTCATCGCTTCAAAGAATATGCGATTCAGCTTTGTCGAAGTTCAAGACTTTGGCGAAGCTGAATCGTTGTTTTAAGCATTTGGGGGAACTATTGTGATTTCTGGATTGCAAAAAACGACTCCAAGCTTCCCAAGCCGAATTGAAGCCAAAAATCATCATCAACCATGCAAAACAACCCTGCCTGACAATGTCCACGGGCCATTTTCCATTGGCTTCGCTGAACTACGTTTCTCCATTGGCTGCGCCGATCCCGAAAGCGGCATTCTCCATTTTCAATTCTCCATTCTCCATTACTCAAGTGTCACCTTGGTATCGCTGTCAATGTTCGCATGCGGGTCGAATTTGAAGTCGATGTATTTGGCTTCGCCTTTTGTGGCGGTGACCTCGGAGGTGGCGCGGCCCATTTCCAGTTGCTTGTGGTCGAATACCTTGGCCAACAGCGGACCTTGGAAGGGCTGGTTGAAGATCACGTAGAGCGTGAGCACGTTGTCGTTGCCGACGGAGTCGCTGGATACATTGTAGCTGCCGAGAGCGACGCCCTTGGCTTGCAGGGCGGGGTCGATGATGGGGTTGAGTTCAAAACTCTTCTCGACGCCGTGTGCCGCGCCCTCGACAAATTCGCCGGCCGCTTGGCCGGCCACGTCACCTGCTTTGTTGATGCCGTCTTTGACGGTATTGCCACCACAAGACATCATCGGCAAAGTAATGACGAGCAAAAGAAACCATTTGAGACTTTTCATTTTGAATCCATTCGTTTTGTAGAACTGCAAAGATGTACCTGACGGCTTGATTTGGCAAGTTCCCCTACCCGATTTGGGGCAAATCGACTGGGATCTGACCTTGGAAGCTTGCATCTCGATGCAAAAGCCGCTAGTTTGGCCCTATAATCCTTGTTTCCCATGAGAAAATACCTTCCAGTTTTGTTGGGCCTGCTCTTGTTGGCTGCCGTAGCCTGCCAGGAAAAGTCCACGACGCCGACGCCGAGCAGCGACAGCACTGTCGTGAATACGGCCCCGCCCAAGGCCCCCACCCCGGATCCCGTCTTTGAGCCTACTGACTCCGTGAGCCTCATCGACGTCTCCAAGGAAATCTTGAAACTCGCCGCCGCCAAGGATTATGCAAAGATCGCGGCCTACATTCACCCCACCGAGGGAATCCGCTTTTCGCCCTATGCCTATGTCGACAAGGAGGAGCACAAGCATTTCACCGCCGACGAGTTTCGCGACCTCGTGACCAACAAGGCCAAAACCAAGGTCTTGTGGGGCACATCTGACCCCCTGTCGGAACCCATCAAGCGCACGGTCGAGGCCTATTTCAAGGAATTTTGCTACGACAAGGACTATGTGAACCAAGGGGAATATGCTTACAATGAGACGATTGGTGGCAGCACGGTCATCAACAACCTCGCCGAAGCCTATCCAAAAGCGCCGTTTGTCGAGGCCCATTGGTCGCCGACCGACGAGGAAAAAAAGCCCTTCGAATGGGGAAGTGTGCGATTGGTGTTTCAGGAGTATCAGGGGAATTTTTTCTTGATTGCTTGGGTGCATGATGCTTGGAGTACTTGAGAGAGTGAAAAGTTGAAAGTGAAAAGTGAAAAGTTGAAAGTGAAAAGTGAAAAGTGAAAAGCGAAAAGTGGAGAGGTAGTAGGTAGTAGGTAGTAGGTAGTAGGTAGTAGGTAGCAGTTTACGGAGTTCTGGGCTTTGTGGGCTTTGCGAACCTTTGCGGACGGCGCCTGTCCCGCCGCGTCCCGCTCATGAGCGGGGAGCATCGTCGAGGGGCGGTTTCATTTTTGGCGGATTGAGCTGAGAGCTCAGCGGTAGTAGGTAGTAAGTAGCAGTTGACGGCTTAAGGATTTTAGTGATTTGTGGTTTTTGCGCATCGGCTTCTATTTCTCTGGATCAAACTGCTTGTGCAATTCTGATAGGATTGGCGCATCGGGCTGGATCAGGGTCGATCCATCAATTGCTGCCACAAGGCATCCTCGATCAGCAATCGATAGGATGGCTGCCCCTCCACAGCGATCGGCTGGATTTGCTGCATCAAGGCATCAAAATCTACCCAAAAAGTGGTGCCGGTGCGGTGTTGGAACCCGAGGAATTCGATCTTTTTTTGTGTCAAAAGATCCATCTCTGGGATCCCGTATTGCTCAACTTGCCTCGGCTCGCATCGGAACTCCGCGATCGATTCATTCACGAGCAGCCTGAAATCGGTTGGCTTGAGCGCATCCATCTGAGTTAGGCCCAAATCATGGAGCAACTTCCTGAAATTCATCGGTTTTGATGCCAAATCAGGGCTGGGCAGGGCACGGTTGTCTTTCTTT
>JANMIM010000210.1:0-5931 GCA_031375795.1 Bacteroidota bacterium | reverse complement strand
TACATGTTCAACTATGAAGTCGGATTCCGGTGGCTGTTTTTGCTGAGCTTCCTGCACGTGATGCTGGAGTTTCCGCTCAATCACCAGAGTTTCATCGGCATCGGCAAGGAACTCAAAGCCATCGCATCGGGCCAGAAACCTGAGCCCGCCAAGGCGAAATAAAGCCTTCAATTCAGATCTTCATTCCCGGAGCTCCGCATTTCCGCGACAGCATCGTGGGCATCCAGGCAAGTTGGATGGAAATGTTACCTCCTCGACTTCGACTTGGTCGCCTTCTTGCCCTGTGCATAGCGCTTGGACTTGGCTGACTCATCGTAGACGGGCACCCGGGGAGGCTGGGGAATCGCCAAATAGGGACTGGGCTGAATGACGGGATGATAGGTGACATGCCGACTTGCGAGGGGCTCCAATGCCTGGATCGTCGGAAAAATCGGTGCCAATGGCTCCGGCTCCACGACTTGCACAGCCACATCTGCCACGCCCGCCAAGATGATCCCGAGCTGCTGGGCGGCAGCCTTGGACAAATCCACCACGCGGCCCTTGCCAAACGGCCCACGGTCATTGACCCGCACGATCACCGAAGTGCCGCGCGCAGCACAGGAAACCAGCAACAATGTCCCAAATGGATGCGTTCGATGCGCACAAGTGAGACTATCAGGATGATAGGGCTCACCACTCGACGTGCGGCGCCCCTTGAATTTGTCTGCATAGTAGGATGCCTTGCCCTCCTCCACCTGCGCAAAACAAGTGGACGAGAGCATTCCCAAGACGCCCAAAACCATGCAAAAAATCAACTTCATCTCCGATTCCGTAGCGGATAGAAGATCAAGTTAGGAAAAATTTGGGACATGGGCTGCATCGGGCAGGCCTCAAATTGGCGGGCAATGGGGCAACACAAGGCACCCGCAAAGAGAAACGGCGCAAGGAAACAATCAATGCTGGGCAACAGCTCTTGCAGCAATTATTGACGTGGACCTCCCAGGCATGGCTCTGTAAACCACCCCATCAAGTTGGCAGCCACCTTTTGCGTGTAGCGGGTCTTCCTTCGCAATCGTTGGGTCAGCTTGATTAACGTTGAACTTTGGCTTTCCCCATTGCTTGAAGAAAAAGGGAATATCAGCTTCTTTGACCTTTACAAGAATACTGTCCACCCACTCTTTTTTCATTGGACGAGCTCCATGACCCGACTCTCCGCCGACAATTACCCAATTGATCCCATCCAGGTGCAAACTCTTGATCGGCCCAATTAGGGGCTCGATGGAAAGAAACTTCGTCTTGGCGGGGGTCTTCTGTAGATCTAGGATGCGGTGCGTGACCTTTTCGTTCTCTACGGAGACCCCCATCCAGATATTCTCAGTCCAATTCAAGTGCCCAGAAAGCTCCAGGAGACGTTCTGCACGCTTTGTCAAAACTTGATAGGTATGTTGTGGCGTTTCATTCATGACCTTGAACACCTGTTGAATGTAGTCAAGGGGGATATCATCTTGAAAAAGGTCGCTCATAGAGTTCACAAACACGACCTTCCCACGCTTCCAAGCACGCGGAGCGTCGAGCACCTGCGGGGCAAGGCGCACCTTGAAACCATCCTTGTACTGTTCGACGCCCATCGCCTTCAAGCGCTTTGCCATCACCTCAGCGTAGCAAAACTTGCAGCCAGCAGAAATCTTTTTGCAGCCTGTCACTGGATTCCAAGTGACTTCTGTCCACTCTATTGATGATTGTGAGGCCATAAGTCAAATTACCTATTCTTTTTCAACTGAAATTCTTCAGAGTCAACCAAGCGATGTACGTTGTTAGAAACAAATTTTGGAGGTCCCTTTAGCACACCCTGTTTGACCATCAACTTAATCGCATCATTTACATGGCGAGGCAAAAATCCACTATTCAAACCAAACCTTAGTGCTTCATGATAACGCCCTATTTTCCCATTCTCTACAAATTCACGAAGCTGGTCCTCGAAAACTTGAATCTTCTTTGGGATATCAAACTCAGCAAAAAGCGAAGGGGCTGATGGGTTGATCTTATCCCCATCGATATCAAAATTCGCCTCACCTCTCTCAGGGTCAATCTCCCAACAGATTCTCAAAAACTTCTCGATCCCCAATAAGTGTCCAGTTCCAAAGATCAACCCATAAATATTCGTACCCTTTTTGATTGAAAATGGAGCCAAGAAATACGAAATGCCCGCAGGAATAAGAGATCTGTAATATTCAAGAACGACCTTATGACAATGATGGTAAGGCCTCTTATCAAATTCTGACTTTGAAATTTGCAGGTACTTCTTGAAAGAATCTTCCTCGGAAAAGCGATTGATGAAGGACGAAGAAATATAGAATATAAAGTCTGTCTGCTTATGAGAAACAACAAAATTAAATACCTCAGGATCAATTTGCTTAATGCCATTCTGATCCAAGAATAATAAATTTGCCGAATCCTTCCCAGCAATCATTCTTCTGTACCGATCAAAAACAACCTTAAAGTCCTCATTGCTCAGATGAGTTGATATCGATGGTTTCTCTAAATATTCCAACAAGTTACCCTTCAACTCCTCAAACTTACCCTTTAGGTACTCATTGAAAAACAGGTTAACCTTGAATCCCTTCTCTTTGACAAGAGTATCAAACGGCATTCCATTGAAATTTGAGGACAAGAGTTCTTCCATGATGATTAATGGACTACCCACATTCCCATCCACATCTTTCCCTGGACCTGCGAAGAAGTCAAACACATTGATTGTCCTCCAAATAGGATCTCCTTTGGCTAAAAAGACAGGGAGCCACTCCTTAAGATAGGCCTTGAAAATACCTAACTTAAGGAGCGTCCCATCATCGAAAGGCTCTTTATGAATATTCTTCGACATTACTGCTCGCTTACTTTGTGAATAAAAATAGCCTTGTGGTTCCTAGCGAGCCCCCCAAAAAAACCTCCTCAGCCCTTCAGCTTGATCATCTGGCTCTGCAAGTCGAGCACGATGCTGGCGAGCTTGGTCATGCTCATCTCTGGATCTGGGAATGCGCTGCTGATGAAGCACTTGGCTTTCCAAACCTCGACGACGTCGGCGATGTTTACATTGTAGGCCGGGTAGGCGGGGTTGTCGCTGTGGAGGCTCAGCACCTTGCCTTCGTCGAGCTTGTTGTACACCCTTTTATAGACGACGCCCTCGCTGGCCGTCACGAGCACGTAGCAATGGCCGTCCTTGAGCAGTTCCCAATTTTCCGTGTATTCGCCCACGACGATCGTGCCGGGCATGAGGGGCAGCATGGAGTCGCCGGTGATCTCAAATGCGCGGTAGGTGCCTTGGGGCAGGTTGGGCAACTGGAAGCGGGGCAATTCCTCGATGTACTCGGGGTCGGCATAGCCATTGAGGTAGCCGGCGGCGGCCTTTTGGCGCACGAGCTCGATGTTTTCGCGGTCGTGGGCATCGACGGTGATGGACAGGACGCGCAGGCGCTTGCCGCTCAGGTCGGGCTTGTCATTTTCAGAACCACGAATGTGGCTGGCAGCCGACTCGGCGAGGTCCACGCCGATCAATTGGTCCATGGAAATGCCAAAATAATCGGCCATCACCTGCATGGTCTTGATCTTCGGCTCGGCCCTTCCCTCCTCGTAGGCCCCGATGACAGACCGTGTAACACCAATTTCATTGGCAAAAGCATCTTGGGTAAGACCCTTCTGCTTGCGTAGGTAGCGGATATTGGAATTGATCAGACTCATAAACTAAATTTTTTTGCAAAAAATCTTGACTTTTACCAAAACACTGAGCACCTTTGCTCCGTGGATTTAGCGTAAAGCTAAGAACATTGACAGGTTGATGCAAATTTTTTTTGAATCTCCTGGCACCAAAGTCGTTTGAGCGCAACAGAATAGGAGACTGGGGCGCTGGATCGGCAAATGAGATGGCAAAAATCATGGGCCATGTCTCGGCTTGCAGAGGCATTCGCCCATGGTGAGAGGGGAAGCGTTTCGTGCCTGGCTGTGTCAGGGACGGGCCGTTGAGACGCTCTTTGAGGTACCGCAACGATGGATCATTTCTGCAAGGCAATGAGCACCAATGACTTGAGCAGGCACGCACAGGTCATTCGCTCAGCGCCCCAATCGGCAAGGCAATTGTTTCCCCACGCCAGCTCAAAATACGACAGGACTGCCAGCAGCACCACGGCCTCGGCTCTAATGCTACCCACGCACCTGCCTTGTTTGCAGCCGACAGACCGGCACAAGCGCCCTGCCCGTGAAATGCTAACCGCATGCTCAAAAGGCAGGCTCCCCAATTGCCAAAGCCATTGGAATACTGGGGCGTTCACCGAGACGGCAGCACATGTGCAGCCACTCGCGTCACGTCCACAACCCAAGGCGGCACCTGGCATGGCCTACCTATATAACGCAACGCGCAGCCGTCCAAGCCATGCAATCGCCCAGCGACAGCATCGTCCGACGCGCATTCATCCTCGCCCACCTCAAGACAGTGTCCCAAAACGCCCCTCCCTCCCACGCCTCCGCGCAACGTGAGCACTCAGAGAAACGCCCGCGCCCCAAGGTCGCCACAGCTGTGTCAACAGCGGCTGTGGATGTGCCCGGCGCAACTTGCAGCAGACGCATGCAGCGGCTAGGCTGTGCGATCAACACGCACGGCAGGGCCCTGCCATGCGGCTGCACAAGGAAAGAAGGAATCTCAAAAACAACGATGCCACCGCAGCGACAGCTGGGAGCTCACTCCCATGCCCGCGCCTAGGCTACTGCACCTGCAACATGCAGGCAACCCGCACGCTGCCCGGCAGCGCGCACATACGGAATTTAATGTCAATCGCGGTCAGCCGCCAGGATCTTGGAATGGGTCATGGAGAGGAGCCGCAAGGAGGAATCATGTTTCTGAACGACAAGCGTGCAATCGTGCACATGGATCTCGACACCTTTTTCGTGAGCGTGGAGCGCTTGCGCGACAGCCGACTGCAAAACCGGCCGCTGATCATCGGCGGCACGGGCGGCCGGGGCGTGGTCTCGAGTTGCAGCTACGAGACCCGCACATTTGGCGTGCGCAGCGGCATGCCGATGAAGTTGGCCCGCAGGCTCTGCCCAGCGGCCACGATCATCTCGGGCGATTATGAGCTCTACAGCAAATGCTCAGACGATGTCACTGAGGTTGTGAGAGCACATTCGCCCGTCTATGAAAAAGCATCAATCGATGAATTTTATGTCGATATGACGGGCATGGAGCGGTTTTTTGGCGCCTACAAGTGGGCGGCAGACCTCCGCCACCGCATAGCCCGGGAGACGGGACTACCCATGTCGATGGGATTGGCTGTGAACAAGACCGTGGCCAAGGTTGCCACGGGCGAGATCAAGCCCAATGGACAAATGGAAGTCGCCAGAGGAATGGAGCAGCCTTTTCTGGATCCGCTGTCGGTGAGCAAGATTCCGATGGTGGGCGAGAAGACGACCCAGTTTTTGAGCAACCTCGGTGTGCGGCAGGTGCGCACTTTGCGGGAAATCCCGCAAGAATTCCTGCAGCGCATCATGGGCAAACCCGGCGCCACGCTATGGCAGCGTGCACATGGCATAGACGACACGCCGGTCGAGCCTTACAGCGAGCGCAAAAGCATTTCCGTTGAGCAGACATTTGCCGAAGACACCATCGACATCGTAGGCCTGCGCGCCACGCTGGCACGGATGACCGAGAAACTCGCTTTCTCCCTGAGAGAGAGCGAGAAACTCACCGCTTGCATCACCGTGAAGATTCGCTATGCCGACTTCAACACGCTCACCAAGCAGGCGCGCATCCCCTACACAGCGAGCGACCACGAGCTGGGCCACAAAGCCCAAGAGCTCTTTGAGCAACTTTATGATCGTCGCCAGCGACTCAGATTGATCGGTTTGCGATTTTCTCATTTGATCTCTGGCGGATATCAGATAAATTTGTTCGAGGATACACAGAAG
>JANMIM010000160.1:0-4535 GCA_031375795.1 Bacteroidota bacterium | reverse complement strand
TTTTTCTCGGTGTTCATGGCGCAAAGTTAGGGGAATTGGCGGGATGGGGAATGGGCTTTTCAAAAGGCTGACCACGCAAACCGATTAGATTCCAAAGCATTTCGCACCCAAAATTCCATGCGCCTCAGAGAAATGCCCATCGACTCAAATGCGAAAATTGTCCCATTTGTTCCACGGTTTTGTTTCTCGCACAATGGGGAACGATAGGTAGGGGGAAACAATGACACGGACGCCACCCAACATTTATTTGTTTCTGGCAGGGAAAGTGGATAATTTGGGAACATTGCCATCCATGTCCAAAGGCCATCTTGAGAGGTGGCACAAAAATGCACTCCATGAAAAAATTGATTTTTTGCTTGCCTTTGCTCTTGATCACCACTGTCTACGCGCAACGCAATTCACTTGGGCAACTGCGCCCTGCAAATGAACACCGCTCGGAACCAAAAACCGTCGAGAGCGAATTTCTGAAGCAAAGCAGCATCGTCGCCTACAGCTACAACAACGTCAGGGACTTGGCCGAGATCAACGATGCCTTCGAGGCAGATGCATATCCTTGGATCTCTGGAGACGGGTTGCGGCTGTACTACACGCATTCGACCCCCAACAACAATGAACTCCGGTTTACGCAACGCCCCAATATCCAGAGCAATTTTGGCGCATCGGTGCCATTGACCATTGCCGTGGTCGACCCCGTATCCATGTGGTTGTCGGCAGATGAATTGGATGCCTACGTCAGCGATGGCTACGTTTTGTATTATGCGCACCGCAACACGACAGCGTCCGCTTTTGCTGCCCCTACGACGATCACGCTCACGGGTTTCACCCCCGACTTTTTCACGGGCGCCTCGCTGAATGCCGCGCAAACGGAACTCTTCCTGTTTGCTGACATCGGCGGATTGTATCAGATGTTTAGATTTGTGCGTACTGCACCGACATCCTTTGCCCTCTCACAGACGTTTGTCTTTCCTCCGGGATACCTTGCCAGCCCAGGGCAACTTTCCAAGGACGAATTGGTGTATTTCATGAGCACCAGTTACAATTTGGGGCCCAATCGCTTGTTTCAAATGACCCGGCCTACGCCGACAGATTCGTTTTTAATCAATACGTTTGAGGAAATCATCGGCGTGAATGACACCCTCGTCTGGAATTCGCAGCCCACGATGTCAGACAGCCTGGATATTCTTGTATTTTCAAGGACCATCACCGACGACTGGACTGGCAACAACCTGTACATCGCCGACAAGAATGTCGTGACAGCCGTGTTTGACGAAGCACAAGATCCAGCAGGCATGGCCATTTTCCCCAACCCATCGCAGGGGAATTTCACGATTCGACTCACACAGCAGGATGTATTGGCGGAGACGGCCACTTTGCAAATCTGGGATGCGCAAGGCAAGAACTTGGTACGCCAGCAATTTGCAAGCGAATTGCGCGTGACCGATTTCCCGCAAGGAATTTATTTTGCAAAAGTTTCCACGGCCGCGCATACTTATTCCAAGAAATTTGTGGTGCGTTGAGTAAGGGCAATGCAAGCGTATTCTTACCATCGTGTGGCGGGGAGCAATTGCGTCTGGTTGTTTGAACCCCTTGCAAACGCATAAAGCCAATGAATATTACGCGCACTGAAGATGCTGATTTGCTGGATGCCTGCGCCAAAATGATGAGCGAAACCGACCCCTGGATTACGCTGCAGATGAACCTTCAGCGTTGCCGAATGGCGTTGGTTGGCGATTTTAAGGAAGTCTACGTCGCAATGGATGCTGATGAACTGATTGGTTTTGCTGCGTTGCAAATGCAGGGTACTTTTAGAGGATATATTCAAACCGTCTGTGTGTCTACCCAGCATCAAGGCAAGGGAATTGGGACGCAATTGATCCGCTTCTCAGAGGCACGCATTTTTGAAGCCTCGCCCAATGTATTCATGTGCGTATCGTCCTTCAACACAGCGGCACAGCGATTGTATGCGCGGCTGGGATTTGAGAAAGTAGGTGTCCTCACAGACTTCATCATCAGGGGGCATGATGAATTATTGCTTCGTAAATCGATCGGCGCCTTTTCGGAATATTTTGCACGATAGGCTGCATTCAGTCCTTGGGAACACACTGCGCACTACCTAACCCACATACTTCCCAAACAAATCCCCCAACACAAACTCCGGATCACTGCAACGCCCGGGGTGCACCTTCGAGCATTGCAAAATTGTGCTCTTGGCGGCCGTGAGCCAGCGAAAGCGCTCTGCTGTGTCGCGCTGCGCAAATTCTCCGGCTGCCGTGCTGCCTTTGCAGATCACATCCCAAGCAGCCAAATATTGCGCGATTTCCTCGACATCGATGTCGGGTGAAAATGCCTGCAAACGAGGTGCATCGACTTTGTAGCGCATGGCCAGAAATTTCGTGCGTTTGCAAAACACGATCACGCCTGCATTCAGGAATTCGCCGCGCTCCACTTTGGGCACGATGCGGATGACCGCATATTCAAAGACGTGCTTTTCTGGCATCTTCGGCTTCGGTTACGAGTGCATCGAGATTGCGGAGCTTGGCCTCCAGAAAGCGCACATAAATGTCGCGCTGATCGGCAGGAGGCACGTCAAGCCCGTCAAATTGCAAAAAATCGTCGGGAATCGTGGCCACAATATTGCGCAACAATTCTTGTGTGATTTTTGCTTTGATTTCAGTTGCGGCATCTGCGAGTTGCGTGGCGCGGTCGAGCAACACATTGTCCTTGATCGCTGGAAATGTCTTGCCGAGATGCGCCTCCCAATTTTCCCAATTGTGATGGAAATACAGGGCCGCTCCGTGGTCGATGAGCCACAATTCCTTGTTCCAATTTAGCAAATTGGGATTGCGGCGTGTGCGGTCGATGTTGGTGAGCATGCTGTCGAGCAGCACGACCTTGGAGGCAGTACGTGCGTCGGCGACCGACACCTGCGGGTCGTATGTGATCGAGCCCGAGAGGAAGTGCAGCCCTAGGTTCAAGCCCACGCTGAAGCGCAACAAATCCTGGATTTCCTCATCCGGCTCGGTCTTGCTGAAGCTGTCGTCGAGGTTCATCAGCACCAATTCGGGCACCTTGAGCCCGATGGCGCGCGCGAGCTCACCACCGATCAACTCGGCGATCAAGGCGCGTTTCCCTTGCCCAGCGCCCCTGAATTTCAAGACATACAGGAAGCCATCGTCGGCCTCGACGATCGCCGGCAGCGAGCCGCCCTCGCGCAGTGGGCGCACATAGCGCGTGACATCGACCGTGCGGATATCGGGTGTGTGCATGGCGCGAAGTTACGAGGTTTTTGGGGAATGGGGTTGCCGTCCGAAGCAAGTACGGGCAAGCAAAATCCGCATCAAAACGGTTTGATCACAATCTTCTGCGTTGCTTTCTCAAAAGGTGTTTCGACGGTCAAAAAATAGCTGCCGCCCGCTTCCAAACCTTTGATTTTGCGTTGGAATGTATTTTCGCCCGCCCGCAAATCGTGCAGCACAGCTTCTTCTACCTTTTTGCCATCGATCGTGTACAGCGATATTTTGGTCACAACGGCATCATTCAAGTGAAATTTCACCACAAATTCACCCCCATTCGGATTCGGGAAGACCTGGATTTTTAAGGTTCCGACGCTTTGGGCATTGAGTTCATGGATGCCGAGTACCGACTCACGGATCACATACACCTTAAAAATCTGGCTGCTCGCGCTGCTTTGTGAGCCTGTATTGGTGAAAAAAATATTGGGTGCTGTGCTGCTGATGCCACCATAGATATAGCCGACCAAGGTGCTGTCTGCCGTGAAATCATCCAATTTCAGGACTTCATTGTTGTATTGCGCAAGGCTCCTGAGCGGAATGAATTCAGATCCCGCACCCAAAAAGGCAGGCATTTCCACAGGGAGTTTGTATTCGGACATCGTGCCTGAGGCATCTCTTGTGACACGTGCAATCGTCTTGACAAAGGGTACATTGTTGTCTTGGACCAGCGTGCCGAGGCTGTCATAGTATTGCGCGATCCCTCCAAAAAACACGCTGTGCATTTCATTGTTGGCAGCTGAATACAATGGCAGGACCGCACAATGGTAGTGGTTGTAGTATTGCTGAAAGTTGTTGTTCACCACAAAGCCCGTGCTGTCGATATTCACGCAGTTCAGGAACGGCAGATTCACCGTCGGCTGAAATACACCTGAAAATGCGGTGATACCCTCTGCGCCATTGGGCAGTATTTGTTGCACGGCGTTGTAATCTCTGCGGTGGAGTTCGGCTGCATCGGTCAGTGCGGGCAGATGCGTGATGGTCATCGTGGTGCCATCATCGCTCAGATTGAATTTGCGCGCGGCATTCGTGTAGGTTTGCGTATAGGTGGGATTGCCCATGGGGTTGTAGTTGCCATCAAACCTGTTTCCGCACACGAGGTAATATGTATTGTTGATCTTTTTGAGGTGACCACCGGTGACAGCAAATTCCGCGTCGGTGATTTGTCTGAAATGACTTGTCAAAGCGGCTCCTGTGATCACGGCAGTAATCGTAGCGGGCACGTCGATGGCAGTGAGATTCTCG
>JANMIM010000146.1:0-2790 GCA_031375795.1 Bacteroidota bacterium | reverse complement strand
GATATTGGCTATTCTGGCTTTGTGCCCTGAAACATCCGGGTTTGAGACCGCATTAATATCATAGAGCGGGAACCGCGGGACCGAGGGCTTGTGACCTGGGTAGTTCGTATTTGTCAATTGCGGTCTATCATGCTTTTCTATTGGTCAAGTTCCGTACAAGTATGATTTTCAAGCATCGCTTGTGCCAGACGTCACATTCCCAATTTCACCGACACCCCTTACACCATTTCCGCTTATTCCCCATCATGTCACTGGGATCGTCCTGGCAGGTGCTGTCGGGGCAATTGGTGGTGTAGGCGATTTTGAGTGCTTCCAGGTATGCCTTTTCGCAGGATGAGTTGGCGGTGAATGCGTTGATGGCGTAGCCCTTGCGGCTCCATCTGCGCACGTAGCGTGGGGTGACGTAGCAGGCGTTGGGCTCTATGATTGCGCAATCGTATTTTTTTGCGATGATCGGTGAGGCGAGGACGGCGAGTCGTGCGAGGAAAACCTTGCTTGTGGGGTCATTATTCACGGAAAATGCGAGTGTTGGTTTTTGAGTCTTGCTGCGAATTTCCTTGAGGACCTCGGGGTAGAATGTCGAGATAAAAAAGTAATCGTAGAGCGTATCGCCGATCGCTGCTGTCGTGTGGTTCATGCCCCGCAAAAGGGTGCCGACGGCTTCTGCGGTCTCCTCGCCATGCGGCTTGAAATCCAATTCCAGCATAAATTTCCGGCCTTCCTCATACACCAAGACCATGAGTGTATCGACCAATCGCCCGAACTCCGTGACATGCACCTCGCCCAAGCGCCTGTCCCGGAGCGGGTAGGATTGGATCTCGGCCAATGTCACCTGGCTCACAGGCACGTCGTGCGTGGTCTCCAAAATGCGGCCAATGTCTCGTCGTGAAACAAGACGAGATAGCCGTCGCTCGTCATCTGCAGGTCGATCTCCATCGCTTGGATATTGCGCGTGCGGATGTTGTTGCAGATGGCCTCCAGCGTGTTTTCGGGCCCGTAGGCGTAACCGCCGCGGTGCGCGATGCGCAATTGGTTGAAATTCTCAGGCGAAAAGGGGCTGCCCTGAGTGAATCCGCAGAGGGCAAAGAGGCTCGCGACGAGGAAAATGATCGTGAAACGCATGCAAACGTAATTGAGAGCTGAAATTGCAGATGGGACAAGCGGAGCGGTAATTCCTTTTCTGATGAAATGTTTGCGATCACAGGACCAATCGTCACCCAAAACGGAGATCAATCGTTAGCGTCGCACAATTTTCACGCAGCCGAGGGCTTCATTGGTCTGGATCGTCAGCAAAAAGAACCCACTGGGTAGGGCTTTGACCCATTGCTTGGATGAAAGTTGCCATTGCCCCGCATTGGCCTGTGCCTCCTCATATTGCGCTACGGCTTTTCCGGCGAGGTCATACAAGGTGACGCTGACCGTTCCGGCGCTGCCGAGCAGACACCGTATTTCAAATTCCTCGCTGAATGGATTGGGCCAAACTTGTAGCTGCAGCACATGGGGCTCCGCAATACCCACTGGGACACTTACCGCCGTCGTCGTCGTCGCCACGCATCCCCATGGCCCCGTGACCGTGAGCGTGACGGTGTAGGTGCCACCGGCCGCGTATGAATGCAGCGGATTTTGTACAGTACTTGTATTCCCATCCCCAAAATCCCAGGCCCAGGAAACGGCATTGGTGCTGGCGTCGGTGAAGGCATAGACGAGACCGATGTTGGATTGGCTGAATGCGGCGGCGACATTCTCGACGGTGATGGGCACGATGATGGTGTCGAGTCCGCAGGCGCCGTTGTCGACGATGGCGCGCACGCTATTTTGGTTGGCGCCGTTGAGGGGCGGCGTGTGGTAACTGTTGGGGTCGGTGTTGGCGGAGAGGTTCCAGGTGCTGCCGCCATTCGTGCTCGTGTACCAAGTGATGCTGCTGCCATGGTAGATCATTTGCACCGTGGTGGTATCGCCCGTGCACAATGTGTCGCGGCTCAATATGCCTTGTGCATAGTTATCGTTGCCGGGCACGACGGTCAGCATCACCGGCACCGAAAAGACGGTGTCGCAACCATTGTAAACCATGGCCCGGAAATAGGGATCGACACCCACGACCGATTGCAGGGGATTGGCTGATTGCCCTGTACTGGCCCATGTGCTGCCGTTGGGGGAAGATTGCCAAAGGAGGCTGCCGGTGTAGCCTTGCAGGGTGATCGTCACATTGCTGCCTTGGCAGACCGTCGTGTTCCCTGTGACGAAGGGCGTGCCGGCCACGGGTTGCGCCCCCACGGTGATGTTGGAGACATTGGTGCTGCCCACGGTGGCTGGCGTGGAGGCGACCACGCGGATGCGGTAACCCGTGCCTGCTGGCGTGCCGGGCGGGATGACGGCCGTGATCGTGCCTGCGATGGTGCTGCTCAGGGAACCGATTGCCGTGGGGCTGGCAAAACTGCCGCTGGCATTGCTCAGTTGGGCCGTGAACACATTGCCGGCTGTAAATGCGCCCGAAATCGTGTAGGGAACCATCAGGGTCTCGGCGGCGCAAACGCTGAGGCTGGAAACGGTGCCCGTGGTGACCGTGGTGCTCGAGATGGACGTGCCCTCGACGGTGATGTCGTCGATGGAAAAGCCGGGATCCAAGGCTGAATTGCTGGTGTTGTTCACGAACCGAAAGGCGAAGCGCAGGTCGGCGACCCCACTGAAGGCAGGCAGCGTGATGGTCTGCTGAATCCAATTCGTCTGGTTTTTGTATTGCGAAATCGGCGTCGTGATCACATTCCAGGTCGTGCCGCCATTGGTACTGTA
>JANMIM010000144.1:0-9300 GCA_031375795.1 Bacteroidota bacterium | reverse complement strand
CTCGGGTAGCCAGGGCGAGCCGGGATTGATCACGCAGCCGCACATCATCGTGACCTTGGCGCGCACCCGCACTTGGTCACCGACGCGCACGATCTCGGGCTGCACCCAGAGTCCGGGCACGGGTACGACGATCCCCACGTTTTCAGAAAAATCATCGCCCGGCCTGGCCGTGACCCTGATCGAACCAACCGGCTCCAATTGCCCCGCCGGTAAGGGTACATGGGCTGCGATCTCCAAAATGGTCTGGACCTTGAGCCGCAGCGTCGCCGCATACCCGACGGTCGATGGCGCAGCTTGCACATGGTAGCGCGTCACATCGGGATGCGTCGGGGTGGTGATCGGGTAGGGCGAAGTCCAATGCGATGCAGCGTCTACGCGCGTGCCCGAGTCGCCGACATCCATGAGCCCTCGGGCGAGCAACGCCCCGGTGACCGTGTTGGTGATCGAGATCACCGCGCCATTGTAGCTGTCGGGTCCCAAAAACATGCCGTTTTGGGCCTGCGCCCTGATCAAAAAACAGACTTCTTTTTCCATAGCCTAGGCAAAATAGCTTGAATTCAGCTCTCAAGCAACAGCTCCATGATGACCCCGCAAAGGAGAGCCAATGCCTGCATCTTCCCGCCTCGGTGTCAGCCGACGCGCCCAGGGCCGGCACACCGGTATCTCTCGCGGATCAAAAGTTCTCGCATCCCCCACAACAAAAGCCCCGACGCAGGCCGGGGCTTCCTATTCTCAATCAATCAAACAATCCTAGATCAGTTGCCTTTCACGACCTTTTGGCCGATGGCGATGAACTCCGAGGCGGGCTTGCCGCCGAGGGTGCGTGACTTGACCTCGCCACTGCCGCTGATGAAAAGCAGCGTCGGGTAGGCCATCACGTTGTAGGCGCGGCTCAGCTCGGGGCCCTCGCCATTTTCCATGTCCACCTTGATGTTCACGAAGTGGGCATTGTAGTACTCACCGACGCTTTGGTCGGTAAAGACATTGGCAGCCATGAAACGGCAGGGCGCGCACCACGAGGTGTAGGCGTCCATGAAGATCAACTTGTTTTCCTTGGTCGCCTTGGCCTTGGCCTCGGCAAATGACCCGTGGAAAAACTGAATTCCAGTTGCATCCCCTTGCGCCCGCAAGCCCGACACCGCCATCAGCAACAACAAAAACAGTGTAAATCGTTGAACGTGTTTCATATTCTTCAGAGTAATGCTCAAACCTAATGCAAATCTATTCAATGATAGTCCAAATTGGTAACAGCTTTTCCACTATTTCATGGAATTGCTCACACTTTGATACGTATCGGTGCGAGCCGAGTTGTGAAGGAACGTGAGCTGTCGCCTGTCGCTGTCTTGGCAAAAGCTGTGCCAAAATCGCAGCGGGGGGCTGGGGGGTGGATTTTTCCATCGCGTTTTTGGGGGATGGCTTGGGGGTTTGGCAGATGCCTACTCAAATAGCGGGCGGCGCGAGCTTCAAATGGGCCTGACCGGATGCAGGAATGCGGTGACCTGTGCATCGGAAACCAATTCCAGCTCCCCCGGCTCCGCATAAGCCAGCATGATGGAGTTCACGATGCGGGATGCCTGCGGGTCGGGCGTCACCATTTCTGCCTTGTGGAGAATTTTCGACTGATTGTGCAGTAATCAAAACCAGACAGATTATTTGGCAAGCGTCCGAAATGCCTTCAATTCCACCACCTTGTATTGGGTTTTTTCCTTTTCAAATATGGCGTTGATGGCCACTGTACGGTTGCTTTTGAATGCCTCTGCAGCCTCTTTGATTTCCTCTGAACTTAAGGGAACTGAAATCCGAGATTTCACACGTTTGATTTCGCCTTCGATGATGATGGAATTTCTTTCCCCATCCACATCCTTGGAGCTCAGCTGCACAATTTTTCCGTAAACATCGTTTTCAGAGATTTCCTTCATACGCTCGCGCACTGTTCTGGAAAACGCCGTCAAATGACCCATTTTTTCTTTGGTGAGGTTTCTTGCAACGGTCGTCAGGGTAGTTTGCGTTCCTTTGAGGGATATTTCAATATCAGCGAAGTCGATTCCCGTATAAAGGTCCTTGAGTTTATTGGCGATGTTGACGCTAATCAAGGGTTTGTTGGCGAGCAAAAAGTGGTCCGTCGGATCAAAATTTCCATCGTCGATCACCTGTGTATTGATGAATGAAGTCACATTCAGCAGGTTTTGATTGATTTCTTTGCCAGTGATCGCATTTTCAAACAAGGTATTTTCCTTGATTTCCTCCTTGTTGGGGAGTTGAATTTTGGTGATCAAGCTACCCGCATCGTTTTTGAGGAATGTGCAATAATTGAGGTAGCGTTCGGCTTCTTCAGAATCACCATAAAAATGAGGCTTCTGAATCATGGAAAAATTGGCAACCTCATGCAGCAATTCCTTTGATTTTCGGATGAGCGTTTCAAAAAATGGAATGCTGGGATGGCCTTCATGGACCTCGTCGTTTTCAATATGCAGCACCAATATTTGCCTGTCATCCACGACAATCGAATTCAGCTCATCAATATCTTCCTCATAGATTTGCCCGATAATCTCCAGACTTTTTTGGATGTCTCGATCATAGCCTGGGCTCTCAAACCTGTTGTAAACATAGAGTTTGTATTCCTCTGAAAATCCAAGAGCAGCAGGAGGAATAAAAATATCGTATTTCTTGGTTGCAGTGCTGCGATGCCACTCCCGATTGTAGAGCAGCGCCGTGAGATTTTCGTAGATGGATTGTGCCTTCATGCGAATGATTCGAAGAGTTGGCCCAGGGTTTCGGTTGAAATCAGGTTTTGCTTGCTGATGGAAATGCGTTTCGTATTCAGGTTGGGCGTCAGTTCCGACCCCTCTGAGGGGACGTACCAGTAAGCGCATTTCTTGCAAATCAACTCTTGATCGCTTACAGTGACCCATTGGGATGAATCATCCGGCAAGACAAATATCACTAGAATGAGAGGAGTTCGGGACGATTTGCGCGTGATCAGGTCGTTGTACGTCACCGCCGCCAGGTCATACGAAATGCTGTCCTCGCTCAAAACGAGCGTGCTTTCCGAGGCAGCCTTGATTTGGACCTTCAGTTCCCGACCAGATTCAAAATACCGTCCGTGCGCATTCTCCTGCCGAAAAACAATCTCCTTGATATCCAAATCGGTGCCATAGTCTGGGTGCGTAGCGCTAGTGGAATAGCCATTGAATGCCGCGATGAGTTGCATGTATCGGATGGAAATCGCTTCCTTGATATTTGCTTGGGTCATCATTGGTTGCTGACGCGTCCCATTTGTGGTGAATTTTTGATACTTTTTAGTGGGTGACTGCCATGTCGCAAAGATAGATAGATGGGGGCATAGAATCAAGGGTCGTGCGGAGCGCCATTGACGCGGTGAAATTTGGTGGTTTCCTGCTGGTCGAATGTGCCGAGCCATTGGTAGTGGAGGGCGAGGCCTGTTTCTTGCAGGCAGCGCTCTTGGAGGGCATTTTTGAGGGCGATCATCGTGGCGCGCAATTTTTCAGCGGAATCTTCGCGCCCGAAGTCTAGCACGGCGAAGCCGGGTTGGGTGAAGTCTTGGCGGAAGATTTTGGGATAGAGGGAATCGGGAATTTGGGCGTTCAAAACAATTTTCGTTAAAGTTCAATATTTCTAAATGCCATCCTCCCAGGCACTGATTCCGCAGTAAGCAAGCAATGCATTCACTCTTTCTTTTCTTCTTCCACTTCCCTTGGTTCCAGCTGACATAGTTTTTCGATACTTCAAAATGTTTTCATCTTGACTTTTTTCAAGGTATTGCAAATAGAAATTAGTAACAAGTTCTCTATACCTAGATGCTGGAAGTGATCTGGCCACCAGTACAAAAGAAAAAAGCCATAAAGCATAAATGTGACTAAGCCCACAAATCCGCAGTCTTACAAAGTCAAGTTCCAACTCGCCTAAAGAATTGGCAACCGCTTGGAATTGTTCCACATTTCCCTGAAATTTTTCCCGAGGCCAATTTGCATATTTTTCATATAGTTTATCTATCAACGTGGGGCTATCCCCTGGGTGAGGCTTGCCATCAAGAATAACCAACAGAAGTTCTGTCGTAAATTCGTAATGTTCAAGCCTTTTAGACTCTGAGTATTGAAAAGGCACCATCAAGGCACGATGCGAGGAAAGCTCCTTGACAATCTCGACGAATTTGGTGCTATGATATCTAGCATTCCGCAGTTCTTGAGAGGTCAGTGGTTGGCCATTCCTATTCAATCGGTCAAAAACCTTTGAGACAACATCAATACTTTCCGCATCAATATACTCTACTGACAATTCATATTTCCAGAACAATTTGCGCCAATCTTGAAATATATCATTCGAAAGCTCTGAAAATGAGATTCCGTTTAGAATAGGGTCTCCAAACGAATCGTCTCCAAAATCTTCAGGAACAAATATTTCCCCCTTAATAAATTTCAAAATTGATGTCAAGCGCTGTTTTCCATCTATCACATCAAACAAGGTTTTCCCAGTTTCGACATCAATTTTTTGATGGAGAAAGATCGGAGGAATTGGAAAATTCTTGAGAATAGTATCGATTAAGAATGAACTTTCGGACTCTGCCCAAACATCTCCAGACCTTTGATATGGGGCATCGTAAATGAATTTTTCATTTTGGTGATACTCCCAGAATGTTGCGATATTTATCGAGTTGCTGCTACGCGATAAGGTTTTCATATTTCTAAAAATTTATTGTTAGTAAAAAATTTTGCACCCGAAAAAAGAGTGCTTACAACCGCAGCTAATGGGGCTGGAGGAAACGGATTTACTACCTTGATGTCTACAACTTTTTCACTAAACGAAGAAAGATACGAATCTATTTCCCATCGATCAACGTGCCAGTACGATAAGCCAATAAGCAACACGATGCTTTTCTCATCGGCCTCCTCCAACGCAGATTTGGCCAGATCACGAATTGGGGTAGCCCATTGAAACAGCGCGCGATTGCTATCTCCTGCGGGAGGAATAATAGCATAATTGTAATCCAATACGCTCAATCCACTTAGATTCGGGCTGTATTCGTCCAATGTGCTGTCAAAATGTATGAAGTCTGGAATCTCAAACGCATCCTTTACTCTCTTGTTTTTGTGGACGAAGCCAATAGACCCGTGAGGCTTATAGATTCGAAACTTTCTGGTATCAGCTTCTAATCCACCTACAGTAAAGTCAATATTCAACCCCTTCAAGAATCTCTCTAGCCAAATATCATAGTTAAAGGATATTATGTGCACCTTGTCAACCTCGGAATCCTGCTGCAAACGATTAATGTATTTGCCCCAATTCCAATTACTTAATTTTGCTAAATCCCCATCGGAAATTTGATCATTGTAAAAAACGAACAACGCTTTAAGATACACTACCAATTCTGAATAGGCACGCAAATAAATACCATCTTTATCTCTTGGAGAACGAGACACAGCATGAGCACATGTCAATACATCCTCAAATAATTGTTGAGCTGATGCTGAATCCATATTTGGCCTCGCCCCCAATGTCCATAAATTGCGGCAGTGCTTAGGAGACAAGAAGCCAGGTGAATCATCCCCAGGCCACGGCACATATTCACCACATTCGAAAAGATTGGAAACGTTGATCTTTTTGTTCCAGGATGCCCCAATAACATCCTTTAATGCGGAAAGCAAGTCGATAGTAAATCCATTTCCAATTATTAGATAGACGCTTTTTCCCATAAGTGGATGTCATTGTAGCAGCCAAAATACCAATTTAACAACAGAATAAAAATCGTAGGCGCCAATTTTGCTACTATACCCCCCTCAGCCCCCTCAAAACCACCTCCAAATCCATCTCCACCGAATAAGCACGCGCATAATGCCGGTCCAGCCCACGCGCGTGCTCCTCAGACGCGGCCGTGCGATAGTTCATGCTCAGGACCCCAGGCTTCAAAGCAGGCAAGCCCTTGGGCGCGGGCTCGATGTAGCCGACCAAATGCACGCGACCTGTCAGGGCCTTCCACAGATTCCCCAAGGCGCGCCCGGGACGCTTGTACACAAAAAACGAAACAGGATACAGCAGCAACAACGTCGCGCTCGCCAGCACATCGAAGACCCGCTTCTTAAAACGCAAGTCAGGCGAGGCGAGGTTGTAGACCCCGCCTTCGAGGTGGAGGCTGTCGTGGATGATCTGCGATCCCACGAGGTAGTCGGCGTCGGGGGGCACGATCTTGTAGCGCAGGGCCGGTAGGTGCAGGGCGGACATGGCATTCAGGATTTCCTCGGTCGAGAAATCCTTGTTGGCGAAGATCACCTCGTCCACCTTGTAGATCGCGACGATCTCGCCGAGCTGCCGCAGGGTGCCGAGGCAGTCCTCGCGCGGCGCGCCGTCTTGATCGCCGATGCGCACGGTCCCCTCGATCTCCACAGGGTAGTCGAGCTCGCTGCGGATGAGCTTGGCGATGCGCGCGGTCTCGCTGTCGATGCCCACGATCACGACGCGCTTTTTGCTTTGTTCGGTAAAGAAAAAATTGCCGGTGCGGACGTAATTCAAAATATTGCGGTCGAGCAAGGCGATCACCGCCATCGCGATCGAACTCAGGCCGACGATCATCCGCGAGAAATTGATGCTCGGGAAGATGAAACTCATGGTCGCAATCGCCACAAAACCGGTGATGGCTGCCGTTTGGATCGGCTTGGCGCGGTAGGGACGCTTGTAGCCGCCCGCGATCCACAAAAACGTGATGAAGACCAGCGCGTAGGCCGGCGCCGCCAGGTAGTCAAACGTGGCGGGGTAGGGCATCTTGTCCTTTTGGATCTTGTGGATGTATTCCCAGTATTCCTTGATGCCAATCGTCGCCCCAAACACGAGGATCGCCTCCAGCGCAGGGAAGGCAATCTTTTTGGCGATGCGGCTGCCGACCGCCATGATGGCCCGCAAGTAGATCGCAAAGCGGATGATGAGCGTGTAAAAACTCGCGCCGCCCTTGGAAAAGTGTTTGTTCGCGAAGATGATCATCGCGTTGTAAAACACCTTCACATAGTTCAGGCTGCCCTTTTTGGTGCTTTCGCCCTTGTAGTGGATGATTTTGGTGCCGGCGAAGTAATAATTCTGGTATCCGCCCAGCGTCACGCGGTAACTCAGGTCGATGTCTTCGCCATACATAAAGAAGGTCTCGTCGAGCAGCCCGATCTTGTCGAGGCAGGCCTTGCGCATGAACATGTAGGCGCCCGAGAGCACGTCCACGACGTGGTCCTGCTCCTTGTCGAGGTAGCCGAGGTGGTATTTGCCGAATGTCTTGCTCTTGGGGAAGAGGCGGCTCAGGCCGAAGATCTTGTAAAAGGCGACCCAGGGCGTGGGCAGTCCGCGCTTGCTCTCGGGGAGGAAGCGGCCCTCGCCGTCGATCATCTTCACGCCGAGCGCGCCCGCGTCGGGGTGCGCGTCCATGAACTCGAGGCATTTGTGGAATGTGCTTTCCTCGACCACGGTATCGGGGTTCAGGAGCAGCATGTATTCCCCCGTCGCAATGCGCATCGCCAGGTTGTTGCCCGCCGAGAAGCCGAGATTTTCCTTGCTCTCGATCAGGGTGATGTCGGGAAACTTCTCGCGGAGCATCGCTTGGCTGCCGTCCACGGAGTTGTTGTCCACCACAAATACCTCGGCGTCGATGCCCACGATCGCGGCACGCACCGAGAGCAGGCATTGCTCGATGAAATGCTTGACGTTGTAGTTGACGATGATGATCGAGAGCCGCTTCAAATGCTGTTGCCTGTGCTGGTGCTTTGGGTGAGCGAAGTGCGGTTCATGAGCGAGCGCGCGAGGGTGATCTCGTCGGTGAATTCGAGGTCTGAGCCGACGGGGATGCCGCGGGCGATGCTCGTGGTGCGCACGCCAAATTCCTCCATCTTGCGGGCGATGTAAAAGCTCGTCATGTCGCCTTCCATGCTGCTCGGCAGCGCGAAGATCACCTCGGTGCAGCCGCCGGCGCGCAGGCGCGTGAGGAGGCTCTCGATGTTGAGGTCGCTCGGCCCGAGGCCCTGCATCGGGTGGATGATGCCGTTCAACACATGGTAGGTGCCCGTGTATTGGCCGGTGTTCTCGATGGCGATCACGTCTTTGCAATCCTCGACGACGCAGATCATGGCTTGGTTGCGGCGGTGACTGCTGCAAATCTTGCAGGTGTCTTCGTCGCTGATGTTGCCGCAATTGCGGCAGTATTTGATGCCTTTGCGCAGGGCGATGAGGGCGTTGCCGAGGCTCTCGGCGTCGCCTTCAGAGCCCTTGAGGATATGCAAAGCAAGCCGCAGGGCCGTTTTTTTCCCGATCCCGGGCAGCCGCGAGAGCTCATTGACACCGTCTTCGATCACCTTCGAGGGAAATTCCATGCGATTGGATGCGATTTTGAGGTGGTAAAGATAAGAAAATGTAGCCTTTCCGCTTCGGGGATTTGAACCGTCCCTCGACCCTGCTCGGGACAGGCTCCGGGCGCGGAGGTTCGCAGAGATAGGTTGCGGCTTTGAGGTAGGGCTTTGAGAATTGAACCGCAGAGTACGCAGAGGTTCGCAGAGCCCCCCGTTTGACTCTGCGAACCTCTGCGTCCTTTGCGGTTTTTCACAGCTCGCCAGGTTTTTCCTGTATGGGCAGCCGATCATTTGACAACTGCTTTGTTGCCAAGAAGCTTGCTCAATTTTGAGCCCCCCACCCCCATTCAACCCCCGATTTTGACCATTCACACGCCAGAATCCCACTGTTTGGGCGAAAAATCGATCTTTACCTTTTGCGTTTGAGATTTTAGGGTCAATACTGTTGCATGCGGCGTTATCTCCAGTCCTTCGGTCTGCTCTTGTGTGTCGGTTTCTTTTCTATGCGGGCGATGGCGACAAATGCCAAGCCAGCCGATGCGCCCAAGCCATCGACCATCGTCAAGTTTGTCGAAAACAAGGGCCAATGGGCGGATTTCATCCATTATGAGGCGGGGATACCGGGCGGCAATGTCTATTTTGAGGGCAATCGGCTCACCTACATGCTCTCAGACCTGGGCAATCTCCACGACACCTATTTCCACAGCCGCACCGACCGCGACCACACGCCCTTCACGATCAGCAACCATGCCTTCCGGCTCCAGTTCGAAGGGGGCAATCCGGCACCTGCCATCACATCCGCCGAGCCCTACGAGGAATACCACAACTACTTCGTCGGCGACGACCCCTCCAAGTGGGCGGGCCATGTAGGCCTGTATGCGCAGCTGCGGTATGCCGACATCTATCCGGGCATCGATGCGGTGTTTTACGGGCAGGACAAGGCCCTGAAATATGACTTTGTCGTGGC
>JANMIM010000140.1:0-3352 GCA_031375795.1 Bacteroidota bacterium | reverse complement strand
GGCGGCGCTCGGCACCTGGATCCACCGCATCGCCGTCACCAAATCGCTGGAGTTGTTGCGCAGCCGCAAGCGCAAGAAGCGCGCTGGCCTCCTGCTCTCGCTCGTAGGCTTGCAGCAGGCGGGCTGGGATGCAAGCGCCGACGCGATCGAGCACCCGGGCATGCGCCTGGAAAACAAGGAACGGGCACGGCACCTGTATGCGGCGATCGACAGCCTGCCCGACCAGCAGCGCATTGCATTCACCCTGCAAAAAGTCGAGGGCCGCAGCTATGAGGAAGTGGCGGAAATCATGAATCTGAGTATCCCCAGCATCGAATCCCTCCTTTTTCGCGCCAAGAAGGGCCTTCAAAAGAAGCTGGAAAATTTCTACCGGCACGAATTTTAGCGCAAGTTTTGAATGGGAATGTCATCTAAGACCAATGAATAGAAATACGATGAACGACAAAGGGGAAATCGAGGCACGGATAGCGGCGACGATGGCGGTCGCAGACCAAGTCGATCAAGTGGCAGTGCCGCCTGGCTTTGCGGCGGCCGTGATGCGTCGCTGGGATGCCCAGCCCGACGGCCAAATGCGGTCTCTTTGGCTGAGGCCCACGCTCTCGGTTGCAGCGGCGGTGCTGGTGCTGGCGGTGAATTGGTTTGCGATCACGAGCCTGCTGTCGCAACGCAGGTCCACGACCGACCAGACCGATCCACTCGATCAGATCCGCAACGAATATTCCCTCACCGAATCTGAATTTTGACCTTTATGAGCACATCTTCACCCTCGCGGCTTCCTTGGATCTTGGTCATTTTCATGGTGGCACTCAATGTCACGGTGCTCACCTTGGTTTGGTTCAAGCCCCCCCCCTGTCCTCCGGGGCCGCCGATGGGTCCGCCTCCCCCTCACGGCGCCGTGGGTGGATTGCCCGGGGAGCTGGGCATGAATGCCGACCAGGCCGGCAAGGTGCAGCAGCTTCAAGATGCGCACTTCGCCAAGATGCGTGCTTTTTATGAGCAGATTGTGGCGATTCGCAAGGAGGCATTTGCCGATTTTGGGAAGCCCGAGGCAGACTCCGCTGCGGCGGCAGCCACCATGGCCAAGATCGGTGCCATCCAGGTGGCGGCAGAAATGGAGCGCTACCAGCATTTCCACGACATCCTCCGATTTTGCACTGCTGAGCAGGCCACTAGATTCCAAGAAATTTTGCCGCATGTCCTCGAGCGGAAACGCCAACCCGAAGACGGCCCCCGTGGACCACATGGTGGACCGGGGCACCCGCCTCGATAGGTTATTTGGGACCCATTTTGGTCTCTTGCTCTGATTTTTCCGGGAAAAAATTGCCCAAGATGATGATGAGCGCCAGCCCCGGCAGCAAGAAAAACAAGCAAGGCACCAAAAACGCCAATGTGGCCGAATATTCTCCCGTCTCTCCACCCATCTGCAGCTCCGCCACCCACCGAAACATGCCCGAGTAGGTCACGGCCCAATAGGCAGGTACCACCAATGCAACGCCAATCACGACTAACCTGATCCACATTGGAACGCGCATGGAATAGCTTCGCAGTAGATTCAGCCCTTTTTCCACTGGGTTCATAGAGTCCGATTTTCTTCGAAAATATGGATTCGATCTCGCAATTGCCAATCTCCATGTGATGCAAAATCCTCGACGATGACGATTGGGCGGCTACCTTTTGCCTTTGAGGCTGGCCATGCCTGCCTCCATGGTCACGATGGGTGCATAGCCCAGCTCTTTCGCCGCCTTGTCGCTGGTGATCGTGCAATGCGAGGACATGATGGCAGCGGAAAACCGTGTGACGGGTGGTTTTTTGGCGATGCGAAACAGCTTCCAGACGACCTCCAGACAGTAGGCTGCCATGCGCAGCAAGCCGCTGGAAACCCCCTTGTTGGCAGGCTCTCGCCCAGCTGTTGCGAGGAGCTCGGTGAGGAATCCACGCATGGTGCTCACTTCTTTGTCGACGACAAAATAGGCTTCGCCGCCGCGCCCGCGGTCGAGGGCGAGCACGACCGCCTCGGCAAAATTGTCGACGTGGCAGGTGCTCGTCAGGTAATTGCCATCGTCGATCCATCTGAATCGGCCTTTGTCGACCATTTCGCAGAGGTTGGGGAGGATGGTCTCGTCGCCAGGGCCCCAGACGAGGCGGGGCCTGAGCGCAATTGTTTCAAATTTGCCCGGCACGTTGGCGGCGAGGACGAGTTGCTCGGCGAGCCGCTTGGTGTCGCTGTAGGGAAATGGGCTCGTGGCGGGGTACGGACAGCGCTCGTCGACATCGACCATGTCTTGGCCGTAAAAGAGCACCGACTCGGTGCTCACATGGATGAACCGCTTCACGCCGGCTTTCTTGGCGGCATCCACCAAACGCTGGGTGCCGGTCACGTTTACGTCGTAGAAATCCTGGTAACGCCCCCAAGGCTCGACATAGGCCGCGCAATGGATGACGACATCGACTTCCTTGAGCAAGCCAGCCTCGATCGTCTCCAGCGTACACGAGAGGGGCCTCGCCCCCAGGTCCTTGATCACTTGGCTACTCTTGGCGCTGCGCGCCATCGCCAGCACCCAATTGTCGGCCACCAAGCGCTTGGCAATCGCCCCGCCGATGAAACCGCTGGCGCCCGTGATGAAGATTTTTTTCATGATAGGTGCAAAGATCGTGGAAATTGGGAGTCGGGCGGCGCATTTATTTGTCCAGCAGCCGCTTCATTTCCAGTTCGAAATCGCTCACAAATAGGCTGTCTTGTATGGGGAGAAACCAGCGTTTTGGTCGCCCAGATACGGAATTGCGTGGCCTGGAAGCTATTCACGCGGTAGCCGACCGCGATGATGGCATCTAGGTTGGCGCAAGCCACTTCGCGAGCAACCTCCCGATTTCCCTCGAATTGAACTATCCGGAAATTCCGGATAGTTGCTTCGCGGTCGAGTTCTTGGGTTTCGTAGATGTTCTTAAGGTGCTCATTGACCGTGCGCACGTCGACCCCAAACAGCTCGGCCATGCGTTTTTGGCTGAGCCAAAAGGTCTCGCCCTCGTAGATCACCTCGATGCGCGTATTGCCCTGAGGGCTCGCATAAAAAATGATGTCACTCGTTGCAGGATTTTCCATCTCTCCGATTCAATTGCTTCCCTGATTTCCACATTTTGTCCCCCCGAACTGAACCATTCGGAATTTCCTAATAGTTGCTTCGCGATCGAGTTCTCCTGTTGCATATACGTTTTTGAGGTGCTCATTGATCGTTGGGACTTCGACCCCAAACAGCTCGGCCATGCGTTTTTGGCTGAGCCAGAAGGTTTCGCCCTCGTAGATTACCTCGATGCGCGTATTGCCCTGCGGGCTCGCGTAAAAAATGATGTCACT
>JANMIM010000132.1:0-1994 GCA_031375795.1 Bacteroidota bacterium | reverse complement strand
ATCGGGTAGTCCCAGCGCGCGGCCATCGGCCAAGCGCCCGTTCCCAACACGTTTCCAGGGCTAGTCTCAATGACCAAACATTTCGACCATTTGCTCACGTCGCTCGTGAATACAATATCCACGTCGGGCAATTGGCTCAAGTTGATCACTTGGCTCGCTGCCAAGCCCAGACCGCTAGCAGTCGTATTCACCTTGATACCTGGACGGATGTCGCCATTCACGTCGTTGTTCACGAATCCACGTGACAAACAGAACGGTGCCCAAGTGCCGCTTACCAGGTCCTCAAAGTTCTCATTCAAGTCAAACACACGGAATGCTTTGAATTGAGCACCCACGTGGCCAATGTCACTTGCATCATTTCCAGCAAGAATCCAGTTCCAAGTATCGATGCCGTCGTCGTCGGAAACCCCGGAGAGCCAAGGCTCAAGTGGATCGTCAAACGTCAATTTTGCACCAACCACACCGTCGATCGTTGTATCACCGGCCTCGATCACATTTTGCACGCTCACGGAAATGCCATGACCGCTGATGATACGCTCGGTTCCAGACCATGGCTCTGGACGATTTTGAATCGTTGTGACGTTGTTGATCGTCGTCGTGCGTTGCACGTAGGTGCTCTTGTAGATTTCAGCGCCGCTTTCCTTGAGTCTCCATTCAATGAAGGTCGAGTCGACCATGAGCACCGAGTCGTTGCGAATCACATTCACTGCGTTTCCAAACTCCTTGCGCACCAACTCCAATTGGTAGTTCCCTTTCTTGACATCCTTTGGATTCACCACCTTCACGGTCACGGGCGCTTTGCCTGCTTGGTAGGTGATCGAACCGACGGAATCGGCGGCCAAAATCGCATTCACCGTACCCTCTGTCAGTTCCACAAAGTTGCCACCGTTGCCGACGCCAGAAATCTGGGTGATCTCCATGCTCGTGGCATAGGCCGAATTCACCGTCGTGCCAAAGTTCTCAAAGTCGATCTTGTGAGGTACAGCAGACCAATTGCGGAAGAAGCGGTTGCCTTGCACAAACTTGCGACCACCCGACGGTACGGTATTGTAGGCATAAGCCAAGGCACCGTAATAATAAGTGGTGTAGTTTTTCAAACGGCGGTCGGAACCTGAAGCGAACACGTCTTCAGTAGCGCGCACACTGTGGAAAATTCCGTCGTCGTTTCCTTGCACCATCACTTGGTCCACGATCACAGGATCAATGAGGCCCGTCACGATGGTAGAGGTGCGATTCACGATGGTAGAGACACCATTCCTGATGTCGCATTGCGCAACGATCCTAGCTTTGTCGGTATCAAACACGTCGCTTGCAGACACGGCGGCATCCAACAATTGATAGATGATATAGCCTTCGAATGCAAACAATGAGTCGGGATTACCGATGGCCTTCAAGGCAGGATCTGCCTGCAGGTAGCGCTCATTGTAGTTGTTGAAAATGAGTGGATCGCTGTAATCCCAAGTGAGCATGAGCTCCTGATCGTATTCCTCGATCGTAAGTTCAGGTGCATCAGGACCCTCCAACAAACGGAAGCAGTTGTCAAAAAGGCTTTGTGCGATGTCATCGGCCGTCAGGATTTCGCAAACCGAACCCTTGTTGTCATTGTAATATCCACGCGCCCACAATGCGCCTACGACGATGTCGTTGACTGCACCAGGCTGCAGGGTAAATGGACCAGCTGACTGGAGGAAACGACGGTCAAAGGGTTGATTGCCGGCAGAGATCTCAGACCAGCCACCATTGCCGCCACCGCCGCACCATCCTGGATCGCCGGGATACATGAAGTCGGTCTCTGGGCCCGGTGCGGTACCTGGGTAGCCATTCTGGCCATTGTCTACCATGCGTGAACCATCTTTCCAATAGCCACGGAGATAGCCATAGAAGTGTGTTGCCACCTCAGGGTTCCCGCGGAGGGAGAAGTCGTTTTCGTAATAGACAAAGTGCTTCATGTCCATACGCAAACCATTGTCTCCAAATGGACCCTGGAAGAAGTC
>JANMIM010000112.1:0-5895 GCA_031375795.1 Bacteroidota bacterium | reverse complement strand
CCTCGACGAGGCAGACCTCTACCTCGCCAAAACCAAGGAATTGGGTGCAGACAATTCCGAGACCTATATCCTGGCCGCCATGGTCGCCAACGCCCGCCTCGCAGTCGATGGCCAAAATCGCTGGCAAAAATATGGCGCCATCTTCTCTGAGAATCTGGAAAAAGCCAAGTCCCTCAACGCCGACAATCCGCGCATCTATTACTTGAAAGGAACCTCCTTGTTTTACACCCCAGAGATGTTTGGCGGCGGCAAGAAGGTGGCCCTCCCCTTCTTCACACAAGCCAAGCCCTTGTTTGAAAAAGAAAGCAAGGCTTCGCTGCTCGTACCCTATTGGGGCATGGAAATGAATGAATACCACATCGCCGAGTGCAACAAGCCCGATGAGGAACCTGTAAAGCCAGCCAAGGGCGGCAAGGAAAAGAAAAACAAGGAAAAATAAGCGCCCTGCGCGCAAGATGATTCAAAATGGGAATGCCTCGGCATTCCCATTTTGTTTTTGGACGGGCAGGACGAATATTGCGTCATGGAAATGAACATCCGAGAGATCTGTTTGGAGGATGGCGCCGCTGCGGCGCGGCTGTCGGCGCAATTGGGATACCCCTGCAGCGCCGATGAAATGGCGCAGCGCATCACCCGCCTATTGCAATCGACCGCCGCTGTCGCCTGGGTGGCCGAGCTCGGTGGCGGATTGTTGGGATGGATACAGGTGTCGCGGATGCTGCGGCTGGAGTCGGGCGAATCTGCGGAGATCACCGGCCTCGTGGTCGATGCGCGGGCGCGTGGCGCAGGCGTGGGCAGGCAGCTCGTCGCGCAGGCACAAGCATGGGCACAGGCGCAAGGACTCGCGCGCTTGGTCGTGCGCATGAATGTGACGCGCACGGAAACCTACGGATTTTACAGCAAGCTCGGGTTTGTGGAGAAAAAGCAGCAGGTGGTGTGGGAAATAAAACCAACAACCTGATCAGCGCTTCGACCGGGCAAGCTTGAGCCGCGCCGGCAGCAGGGCATCGACGCAACCATACTCTTGCGCCAATTTGTAGATCGCATAAGCTTTTTGAGCCGGTCCGGCGGAGAGGGTTGTATTTCCCAATTCAAACATCAGTGCTGCAATCTGCGGGTCTGTGGGTGGAATGAAGCTGATGCGCTCATTGAGCTGGTAAAAGAGCTGCTTTTGCAAATTCTTCACGCTGCGACGATCCAAGGTAGCAATCGGCCGGGCCTCAGCGCCAAAGCGCACGCCGAGCAAAGCCTGGCAATCGAAGCCCAATTCCGGATGAACCTTGGCCTCCAGGATTTTGACATGCAACCATTCAGATCCCTCGTGGGCTGTGGGATTAAGGGTGACGGCCCTTTGGATCCAATGCAGGGCTTCCTCATTTTTTCCATTGATTTCCAGCACAGTACCCAGATTGGCTGCCGCTGCATATTCCTCGGGCCATTGCGCGGCGAGCTTGCGAAAAAGCGCCTCGGCCTCCTCATATTTTTTGTCGTAGACCAAATACAAGCCATAGTCCGAGCTGGGCCTAAATTCCCCATGCTCCATGCCCCACTTCCAAGCATCCACATAAGACAGCACCCGCTCATCTTGGGTATCTACGCGTTGCCCGATGGGATATGGATATTGGCTGATGGATTTGTTGTAACTGTCTCCATAGACACCTTGAAAACCATTCAGGCAAGCCGATGCCGCATTGCACAAAATCAGCATGGCTGCCAACGCCATGCCCACTTTTAATATTTGTTGACCTTGTTTCACATCCATTGCATTTGAAGTCAACAATTTATGAAAAAAAAGAATACGAAGCGCCCTAGATCCTGGCCGAATCGGCATCACCCGTGAATCAAGGAATCCAAGCCCTTGCCGCGCCTGAAATCCTTGCACCATTGCCGTGCTTGCTGAGGGGTGATGCTGATGATGCCCTCGCTGCTCAGGTAGCGCAGCGCCCTGGCTTCACGCCATGAAATGCCGCCGTCGATGATGATACCCAGCACGATGAGCTTGGAGTAAGATGCCTTGATCTCGGGCGTACTGTCCTTGATCTTGGTGAGAAATGCCGTGCGATCAGGTTCCATGTCCTCAAATTCCTTGAGGTCAAACATCTCCACCAAACGCTTGACCAAGATGTAGTGGTTGTGGTGGAAACTGCGCTTGACGGTGACCACATACTGCAAAGCATCAAAGATATTTTGCTTGAAATGCTCATCGTCGTGCAAGGTCTCGACCTTGGCACAGAGGTCGTTGATGAGGCCGGGCGCCATGATGTACACCTCGGCGGCCCTGATCACGCGCCAGGTGGAAACGGCATTCCAGACAAAAAAGAGCGGCACGCCCACGAGGTCGGCAAATTGGCGCAGCTCGTTGCGCAGGATCGTCTTGACGACCACAAATTTCACAAAGAAATTGGCGAGCGTGGCGCGAAACAGGTTCCAGAGCGTGTACAAAAACAGCGTGAAACGGGAAGTGTCCTCGTAGGGATCGATTCCAAATTGCAGCATCTGCTTGTTTTTGCTTTCGAGGCCCACCGTGAACAATTGCTCGAGGTGCAGGTCGTAGTTGGGGTCGCGGCGGTCGGGGAAGCCGCAGGCATTGGCGACCTCGGCCACGACCCATATATTGATGCGGGTGAGCACGATCAATTCGATCAGCACATCCACCAGTGAAAAAATCTGCTTGAGATAATTGAATTCAAATGGCGCATCCAGAAATGGCAGCGAGATCTTCCAGACAAATCCATCAAACCACTTGCCCCAGATGAGGATGGGCACATAGTACGCCAATACCGCCACCGCGCCGGTGAGCCCAGCATACAACAACGCGCTCACCTTCACGCGCCTGATGAGCGCCTGCTCGTCGGAATTCAGGATGTGAAATTCGTCGGTGGGCAATGGCTTGCCTTCCTGCAACTTCAAAAAGTAGCGGTAGGCGATCTTCTGATGTATGGGTCTTTTCTTGGGGTCAGCCATATTCGCGCAGCGATGGGCGAAATTAAGCATTTTGGTGAAACGTTGGGCCAATTTCCGCATCCCTGATCGTCAGAGGCGGAATCTTATGAAAGCGGGTGAAGAAACCGAAAAAAGATATCCACTCACAAATCTTGTCTTGCAAATCAGCGAGTTACAGATTACCTTCGTACTTCATTTTTCCTTAACAAAATTCATTATCATGAAAAAGTTATTCTTTACGATCGCCTTGATGCTGACGGCATTTGTCGGTTTTTCACAGTGCAAACTCCAAAGCGACGGCAAAACCCTCAGCAGTTCGAGCAATGCCACCCTCGGCAAGATTTCCAGCGATGGCGCCTCGATCTACAACAACAACAATAGCTTTAAAGGCAAGGTCGCCAGTGACGGCAAGTCAGTTTACAACGGCAACAATTCGTTGGTGTTCAAGATCGACAACGGCAAGTTGATGAACTCCAACAACAGCCAAATCGGCTCTGTGAGTGATGCCGGTCGCGCTATTGGCGTTTCCAGCCCTACGACGGCACAAGTGGCCTTGTGGTGGTTTTTGTGCAAGAACTGAGTGCCTGGCATTCACATTGGCAAAAGGCCGTCCCTTGGGATGGCCTTTTGCATTCCAAGGCATTCGCTACCTTCTGTGGTTTTGCAATATTGCACAGGGGTGTACGATACCGCCTTGCGGGAGCAGGCTCAGGAATTGCGTTGTTCGTCCACCCAACGATGATTTGGCGCCGTCGCATCTTGAATGAAATTGCTCGTTCGCCGGCCCCTCCCATTGTTGTGGGGAGGTCCGACGTACAAGAACCCCCGTTTGCCCTACTGCCCAAAATCATCCGTATTCCCTCAAAGATCATTTGGAAACCAGCGGATTACAGCATAACTTCGTCTCAAATAAATTTCTTAACAATTTCAATGATATGAAAAAACTGATCTTCACCTTCGCTTTGATGCTCACCGCATTTGTGGGCTTTTCACAATGCAAAATGGACAGCGACGGCAGGACGCTGCGCAATTCCAGCAATTCCTCCATTGGCCGCATCGACAGCGACGGCGTGACCATTCGCAACAGCAGCAACTCCACAGTGCTCAAAATCGATGGCAACACGATCCGCAATAGCTCCAACAGCAGCATTGCATCGATGAGCGATGTCTCACGTGCACTCGGCGTCTCCAATCCCAAAGCTGCCCACGTGGCCTTGTGGTGGTTCCTCTGCAAGAACTGAGTCTTGCATTGCACATTTGCAATAGGCCGTCCCTCGGGGCGGCCTTTTGCATGGTTGAGCCCAACGCGCGTGCGTCGAAATCTGGCAAAATGCTCCCTCAATTCTGCCCTTACGCCTATATTGCCGCATGAACCCTCCCGAACTCGAGCAGTCGCCCGCCTTCGATCATGGTCCTGTCGCAGACATCTACGACCCTGGGTTTGTGCTCAGGCTATTTGAGGAAATGAGCAGCTCCTACGAGCGGATGAACTACATCACCTCATTTGGTTTCAGCGAGCGCTGGCGCCGGCAACTTGTGCATGCCGCTCATTTGCAGCCGGGCGATGTCGTGGCAGATTTGATGACAGGGATGGGCGAATGCTGGAGGCCGATATTGCGGGGCATCGGGCCAAAAGGGAAGCTCATTGCCCTGGATTTTTCTGAAGGAATGTTGCGCTTTGCCCGGCCATTGGTGCCCCGCTATCCCGCGCATTCGATCACGATATTGCATGAGGATTTGTTCCAAAACTCCATCTCAGACCACAGCGTCGATGTCGTGCTATCGGGATTTGGGATGAAGACCTTTTCGGATGCGCAACTCGCCGCCATGGCACGCACGATTGCCCGGATGCTCAAGCCGGGCGGCCGCATCGCATTGATGGATGTCTCCACGCCGACGGCAGCTGTGATGCGATGGCCCTACATGTTTTACCTCAAGCGCGTAATCCCGCTCCTCGGCTGGCTGTTTTTAGGCAATCCCGAAAACTACCGCATGCTCGGCCGCTACAGCGAGCGCTTTGGCAATGCCCAAAAAGTCGCCCAAATCTTCAACGACAATGGCTTGCAGGTAGATTATGTCAGCTACTTCTTTGGCTGCGCGACTGGCGTGGTCGGGAATTTGCGTGGGTAGAATTGCCTGCCTACGAAAAAACGCCCCCTAACTCAGCGCTTCACAAAATTCACCTTCTCCAAAAACTCGGCGACTTTTCTGGGCTGATCGGCACCTCGTATTTGCCATTCAAGACGATCGATCCGCCATCGGCCTTGCGGGACTCCGTTACGCAATGCAGGTTGATGAGGTAGGACTTCTGGCAACGGAAAAATTGCGGATCGTCCTGGAGCGCCTCCTCAAAATTCTTGCGCGTGCGGCTCACCACAACCGGGCTGCCATCGTTCAGGATGATTTCCGTGCACAAGTTCGCGCCATCAAAACATTGCGCCAATTTTCACATTCACAAACGTGTAGCTAAACATCCGATTGCGGTACTTCTCTGTCTGGAGACGCCAGCCGACGCCAAAATTGAGTGCTGATTTCCTCGAAAAATTGTACCGCAGACCCAGATTGGGATTCACATAAAATCCACCATCGTCAAAAAGTCCGGGACCGATCGAATAACCGAGTCCGGCAGACATGTAGGGTGTGTAGGCCTTGTTGGAAAAGAAGTACCTCACATCCATGAAGATGGGAATAAAGGAAAATTCTTCAATCGCATCATAGCCAGCTCCCAGGCCAATGCAGAGTTTGTTCTTGATGTTCACATCAAACGCCAAGGTGCCTCCACCAGAACCCACACCCAGCATGCGTTGCCCCGCGCCATTGGTGACTTGCGATAGGCCGATGTTTCCTTCGATGATCCACGTGAAGCGCCCACGATCCATCTCCCCGGATTCCGCTTTTGGTTTCCTGCCGCTCTGCTCGGGAATCGGCTCCTTGAGGATCTTCTCGATTTGG
>JANMIM010000094.1:0-3181 GCA_031375795.1 Bacteroidota bacterium | reverse complement strand
CTCAGCTTGCGCAATTTGTTGGTCTCCAAAACCGCGCTTGATGCCACGCAAGCGGACAGCCTCAAGATCTTGCTGGCCATGCGCCCAATGCCCAAGGTGCAGATCGCGATGAAGGAGACGCTGATGCTCACGATCGACCAGCTTGTCGAGTCGAGGCGCGACGCCGAGGCACAGTCCCTCTTTCGCAGCCCGGTCGACATCATGCGCTACCTTTGGTTCAAGAAGACCTCCTTCTTGCAGATCATCGAACCCAAGGCGGTCGTGGAGCGCAAAGTCCGCAACGATTGGTCCTGGTATTGGCGCAAGAGGCAGCGCAAAGATAGAATTGCGGATGCCAAAAAGGAACTCAAGCTCAAGTACAGCCGCAAGGACTGCCTGCGCGTCGCCCTGTGGCTCAATGGCTTGCCGATGGACGTGAAGCCAATGGCGGCCCAGATGCATCCCAAGCGCGAGATGTGGGTGCGCTTCATCCGCGCACTGCGCTTGCCTGAGTATGCCAAGCGCCCAGGCATGGAAAAACTCGCCCGCTTGCTCGACGTCTTTTACAATCAGCGCTACGAGGTCGTGGCAGGCCTCATCGAGCGTGCCAAACTCAAAAAATATTGGGGTGCCGCTGCTCAAGCCTTGAAGTCACGGCCAGGTATTTTCGCCAGAAGCCTGTTTGCAAACATGCTCTGGTTTGGGCCCGACCGCGTCGTCGAGGCATTTGAGGAGATCGTGGACAAAGTGCCCGCACGACTCGTGTTCAGCCTGCAGATGTATGCCGATTTCTACTTTGAGCCTACGGGCCTGCGGCCTGTGAAACCCCTCGGCGGTGCTGTCAAGTCGGTACCCAAAAACAAATTGCTGGGCAAATACAGTCCCAAGCAACGCCTTCAGATGCAGGCGAGCATCGAGGAATTGTGCCTCTCTGCGATGAAAAAGCGCTTTGCGGCCATTCCCAATGCCAACAAGACCATGTACATCGATCCGCAGCTCTTCAAGCTGCCGGTGTCGATCGGCGACCGTGGCGAACAAGTGCAAGACCTGCCCGCGGCCCTCATGGGACAGCGATTTCCCGTGGCAGGCAACAGCATCCGACTGTTCATGCAATGGGGCGTGGGGCTGCCCGCACAGCATCTGGACATGGACCTCAGTTGCCAGATCATTTCGGAGAAGCACACCGATCAATGTTCCTTTTACAACCTCTCGCCGCAGGGTTTCCATCACAGCGGGGACATCCGCAGCATCCCACATTTGGTAGGCACTGCTGAATACATCGAGATCGACCTTCAATCCTGCCGAAGCCAGAAGATAAAGTGGGTGGTATTTACCTGCAATGCCTACAGCAGTGGCGACTTGAGCCCCAATCTGGTCATCGGTTGGATGGACAGTAGCAATCCGATGCATGTCTCAGAGGCAACGGGTGTGGCATACGACCCGTCTTGTGTGCAGCACCAAGTTCGCGTTACACGTGCGCTCACCAAGGGCATGGTCTTTGGCATCCTGGATGTGGACCGTGGCGAAGTCGTATGGCTGGAAATGCCCTTCACTGGACAGACGGTCTTGAGCATGAATTCGCCGGGTGTCTTGGCGCTGATGCGGCGGTTGGAAGGCAAACTCACCATCGGCAATTTGCTCAAGATCAAGGCCGAGGCTCAAGGGCTTGTCTTGCAGCAGGATCCCAGCACCGCCGACGAGGCCTATGATTTGCAGTGGGCCATGGACACGGCTGCGGTGACACAATTGTTGGTGGATTGAGGAGAGCGGCTGGCCTAATTAGGTTATGTTTGCAATTGCAATCGTGGCGATATGATCCAAAATATGTTCTCCAATCCGGCGCATCGATTTCCTTGGTGCATAATATTTTTTTAGCATCATTCAAAAATCCCAACCATCTTGCAGCCATGTCAAAATCAAAAACATTTGAACAAGTGACGACCGCAATATTTGCCTGTATCCAAGCATCGAGCTTGGCGCAGCATGGTGCCGTCTATGCGCCACAGGGAGCCGACAAGGGCACGGTCAGCACCACGGTACCCCTCATCGGCAAGGTCGTCCTGGCATTTGACTTCGACCCCGACAATTGCACCATCACCTACACCATCGACAAAAAGCCATTCATCGTCGCTGAGCACCAGATTTGGGCGGGCGTCGCGGATACCATCCAAGGGTGCCGGGATTCCTTGAAGGCTGCACATGGCGGCATCCATGGAGCAATATGATGAGCGAGTGACCAAGGCGCTTTTTTTGCCCAAGGCAAATCTCGGTTGCACTAGCCCCTAAACAATTCGCATCCAAAAGCAGTTTATCCTTCAAAAAAGTGACTATGAAAGGTTTCTTCCTCACATCGGGCGTCTTGGCGGGTGCCTTCATCGCTTCTCAGATTTGGTCGGTGGTGACCACCAACCGCACCGAGCGGCAGCCTTACGAAGTTGTGCGCAAGGAAAAAGACTTCGAGATCCGGCACTATCCCTCGGCGACCATGGCCAGGATTACCTCCTCGGCCAGCAGTTACAAGGAGCTCGGCAATTCCGGCTTTCGGCAATTGGCAGGCTATATCTTTGGGGGCAACGAGGCCAATACACAGATAGCGATGACTTCGCCCGTACACATGGACATCGACAACGACTCCTCAACGATGAGCTTCGTGATGCCGGCCGAGTACAACACCGCCAACCTCCCTAAGCCCAACAATGCCGAGGTGAAGATCGAGACCACGGAGGAAGAATATGTAGCCGTGGTCGCTTTTGGTGGATTTGCATCCGACGCCGACATCAAGAAATATTCCGAACAATTGTCCAAGGCGCTCAAGAAGGCCGACATCCGGCACGACGGCAATTTCAGGTTTCTGGGCTACAATCCCCCTTTTCAATTGGTGGACCGCACGAATGAGATCATTGTGCGGATTGCGTGGGAGGCTGATGGTGACTAGGAGTTTCCTTGGGCCATCGACTTGCGAAAATTTGTGATAGCGCCCATTAAACCAAATTCGCATTGGATCGTCCATCCGAAAAACGCACACGTTCAATGAAAAAAGCACTACTCCTCGCTCCGCTTTTCGCGCTCGCTCTCACGCTCCACGCTCAAAATCTGTATTTCCCGCCGACCACAGGCAACACCTGGGACACAATACAGCCGAGCGCGCTCGGGTGGTGCCAACCGCGGATTGACAGCCTCTACAATTACCTGGAAACGGAAA
>JANMIM010000092.1:0-4977 GCA_031375795.1 Bacteroidota bacterium | reverse complement strand
CTCGGGTCCAAGACGATGTCCCATTCATCGGGATGCACGTAGTTGTCGAATTGATACTCGGCGATCGAATTGTCGTTGTTGTAGAGGTTGCTGTCGAGGCGAAAGCAGCCACTCAGCAATCCGACGGTCACGAAAGCGAGGAAGAGGTATTGCTGTTTCATTTGCCAAACCGTTTTGTGAGCCCGAAATAAATCCCCATCGCGCCATTGGTACCCAAGCCGAGCCATGAAATCGTGAGGTCTTGATTGCTTTTGACCACGTTGTTGAATTTGAGCTCCGCCGTGAAATCAAAGCGCTTGCTGCTCAATGTGTGGCCGACCTGAAATCCAGGCAAGATGAACTGCGGTTGATCCTGGCCGTGTGCGCGCTTGCCGGCCAACTCGTACCACGAGCTGAGGCCAGCGTAGACATAGTTGCGGTGCTTGCCATAGTTCCAGTAAGCATTGGCGTCGAGTTGGGGCCAGATCTTGAATTTGCTTTCCCAGACATCGCCCGCGAGGTTGAGGCCGGGCGCCACACTTACGCCGGGACGCCATCCCTTGGGTTGCAAGATGCCATACACGCCGCCGATGTCGAATTGCAGGACGCCAAAGGCCATCGAGGTCGGGTAGAGGGCGGCGTAGCCCGTGAGTTTTTCAGTGATGCCATAGCCTGCCCCGACGGTGGTATTGGGGATGGGCATGGGGTACCCGAAGTTGGTGAAGATCGAGCCACCCAGGGTGCCCGTGATCGCCAATTCGCCCTTTTGCAGGGGGCGCACATAGTGGGTCGGAGCGCAGCTCGCGAGCAAGACGAGGCTCAGCAGGCACGCCGCAAGGCGGTTCCGCCGCATCCATGGAGATAACATTCGTGTGAACATATTCCGAATTTAAGCTTTCCGAATTGGAAACTAGGCATCGGCCGAAACAAAACTACCATGAGATCGTTGCACCATTCGGCTACCTTGTGCCCTCAACCCCGTCTTGATGATGAGTACGCTTTCCTTGGTCCTGTATTTTGTAGCCATCTGCATCATGATGGGCGGCATCATCTATTACATCGTGTTTGGCAGCAAAGGCGACCTGAGCCCCATGAAGGCCGTTGCGATCATCGCAGGGTCGGTGCTCGCGGGCATGTTTGTGGCCACCCTCGCCGCAGTGCTGCAATGAACCCTCGGCCAAGCGACCTTGTGCCATTTTTTTTGTGGCAGGAGGGAAATATCATTCCTTAGCACGATCTTTGTAGGTGAATCATAGTTTTTCCATTCACCGAAAAGAAACTCAGAGTATGATGCCCAAAATCAACTCCCTCATTGCCCTCTGCTTCCTTGCCACGCTGCTCGTGATGTCCTGCAAGGACGATGAACCGATCAATCCCAATGTGATCACCAAGGAATACTACTTCCAGGCCGTCCTCGACGGCGACACGGTCACCTACCAAGAAGGCGTGGACGAGTACACCAATATCGTCGGCGACTTCTATTACGGCCTGCAGGCCTCCAATGGCACTACCTACGCCCCATTTACCTGCATCGCCAACAATGCCGCAGCCACCAACCCCATCCCATCGGTGCTGGCCAAGAGCGGTGCGCTCTCGGTCATCGCATTGCCGACAGGCTCCGCTGGAACCCTGGCCACCTATTCTGCCTTGGTGAAAACGGGCAGCCTCCAAGTCGGCCGCCTGCCCCGTGACACGAGCCAAACGGCCGTCGCAGGTTTTTTTGTGAGCATATTTGACAAGGATGGCGTGGAGTGGAATACCAACAACGGGCCACTGGGCACGGGCACGGCTGTCGTGAACGAATACACGACCTATGTCGACAACACACGCATCCCGGCCACGCAACGGATTTTTGCGGCGACCTTTGGTTGCACGGTCTACAACGCTGCCGGCCAAAGCAAGGTGGTCACCGGCGGCAAGGTGCGCGGTCGCCTCATCCTCTGGTGAGGCTGTCAAGTGGCACATCTACCAAGCGCCTCGGCATTGCATCCCCTTGCAACCGCCGAGGCGCTTGCTTATTGAATTGGTACAAAAAGTGAGTCCAAGGCCTCTGGCCGATGGGCTACTGACCATTTGCCAGAGGCCTGCGCATGTTATTTTCGGTCGCCGGAGGCAAATGGTCGATCGTCACGCCTCGGCGCACCGGAGGCCTCGGACGCGATCAGCTGATTAGAGGTTTTGTCATTCGATCAGAAGGCAAATCCTATTTGTGTCCGGTCAAAATGACAAAAAATTTGGCTTATTGGGTCGTTAACATCATGGGCATTTCGATTCCATCAACGTTAGACTCCGCTGCTGCGTACCGCATGGCGGTGGAGTCCCAGCACCGCCACAGAAGGCGGGATGTGGACCCAAAATGACTCTGAGCGTAATTCCATTTTGGTATTGCAGCCTCGGGACCCCAGAGGGCTAGTCTCTATACACATCTTTGTGATGCTCGTTTCCAGTACCCACGGTTCAGTTTTTCTTCATTGAAAATCCTGCGTAAAACCGACAACGTTGATGTTCGATCCGCCGCGGTGGATCGTCAAAAAACGGGTTTGACTGGGCTATAAACGTGAGACTCCGCTGGAGTCCCTTGATGCTGACACACTCTGCTGATGCTGCCCAAGGATCCCAGAGGGATCTCGCGTTTATAGAAAACCCGACACTCCTGTTTTCCTCGCTAGGACACCCGATTTCAAGACCCGGAGGTAACTGGTGTAAATTTTGAACGCCGACTCCATAGGGAACCTCGAATTTTGCCAAATACCCACATCTTCTGTCGAAAATGTACTGGATTCAAAATCTTGTATGGCCATTTTTCTAGGTGTTTCGACTTGTTGGGACATCCGTGAGATACCCAAATTCAATCTAAAATCTGCCTCAGAACGCAGGAATTGAGTATTTGCACGATTTGACGGCCAAAACGAGGAAAACAGGAAAACGGGTTTGACTGGGCTATAAACGTGAGACTCCGCTCGAGTCCCTTGATGCTGACACGCTCTGCTGATGCTGCCCAAGGATCCCAGAGGGATCTCACGTTTATAGAAAACCCGACACTCTCCGAGCTTCGACCCCAGAGGGGGCGAACGCACCTCTCCAAGTGAAACCATTGGTTATCAAAATCATTAGGGGATTTTGAATGGAAAGCCACCATCCAAAATAGTCGTTCGGCTTGATGTGTATATAGACTAGCCCAGAGGGCTCAAACGTTTGTAGAATAAAGACGCACACCCCATTGTCGACCCCACCGCCTTGCGGTACGCGGCAGCGGGGTCGAACCTTGACCAAATTTCAGATTACCAGAAGTGCATCTATATGGTGAACGTGGTACTAGCAAGCGGAAAAACTGATTTTTGCACGGAATCGTGAAAAGGTCTTAGATGCGTCTCGTAGCCAATGCCATTGTTGCCTATATTTGTTGAATGGGGATTTTGGCGAAATACCGGATCATTCTGCTAGCATGGGCGGCCATCGCATTCTTTGCGGGTATGGGCTGCACCCGCAAGGGCTGCATCGATCCCCAAAGTAGCAACTATGACCCCGAGGCAGTGGCCGACGACGGTTCCTGCATTCCCATTTCCCAAAGCCTCACACTCCATTTCAAGCATGTCGTCGGCGGGGTGCCCTTGGACCCAAGCGCCGTCTACCAAGACAGCCTGGGGCGCAGTTTCCAGATCACGATGGCCCGATTTTACGTCTCGGGCATGGCGCTGCAATCACCCGCCGGCGCCAAGGCCCTCAACAGCTACCTCCACGTCGATTCACGCAGCGATGAGAGCTATACCTGGGAAGACATCGATTTGGGCACATATTCCGGCATGGGGCTGCAGATTGGGATCGATTCGATCACCAACCATGGCGATCCGACCCTGTTTCCGCCCGCCCATGCCTTGTCTGCCTCCAACCCTGCCAGCGACCATTGGAATTGGAACAATGGCTATGTTTTCCTGCGGATCGAAGGCCGGGCGGATACGAGCGTCGCCCAGACGGGAAATCTCGACGCCGATTTTTTCCTGCACATTGCCACCGACGCGATGCTCACCGATGTGATCTTGACCCGGGATTTTGTGATCGAGGCAGGGGAGAAGGAGGAGCTTGCGATCCAAGTCGATTGGCTGCGGGCATTCAGCGGATATGATTTTAACGTCAACACCTCGACGACCGACAATGTGAGGCTCGCCCGTCGCATCATAAACAATTTGGCAAGCGGCATCGTTATTCTATGAGACCATTGATCCTGAAAACATCGGATATGAAAAAATACGGCTTTTCCCTGCTCTCAGCCCTCCTCCTGACAATCTTGTTGTCTGCTTCTTGCAAGGACGATCCCGATCCGATCGTTGCGAAGAATGGACAATTCGAGTTGGAATTTGCAGTGAAATGGGGTGCCAACAACTTGGCTTTGAGCCAACGCTATCCTGCACCCGACGGCCGCAGCTACCAGATCGACGTGCTCAAGTTTCTGGTGAGCCGTGTGGCATTGCTCACGCCCAGCGACTCGGTGGTGAATGTCGACGATGTGGCGCTCGTGAACCTCGACGTCGCCAACAGCAACGTCGTGACTGGCAGCGTGCCCGTGGGCAGCTATACCGGGTTGCGCTTCAACCTGGGGCTCGACTACGCCCTCAACCACAGCGACCAGACAAGCTACCCGACCGACCATCCGCTCAGCACCACGACGGGCATGTACTGGACCTGGGCGAGTCGCTACATCTTCTCGATGATCGAGGGCAGGGCCGACACGACCGTCGGATCGTCGACGGTCATTTTTGCCTACCACTCTGGGGCTGACTCGCTCGTGCGTCCGCTGGAGTTTCGCAACTTGAACATCGTGCTGGGGGAGAATGAAACCAAGCGCCATATCCTCACGCTCGACATGCAAAAGGTCTTCTGGGGCGCCAACGACACGATCGACATCGATGTCGATCCCGATACGCATACCATGGACAAACCCGTGCTGGCCTCCCGTGTCACCAACCTCATTGCGAGGGCCTTTCAATAGCCGCCATGCCC
>JANMIM010000071.1:0-1466 GCA_031375795.1 Bacteroidota bacterium | reverse complement strand
AACTTTTTTTGTGCCTTCGGCTCCCTTGCGCCAACGGGCCCGGTCGTCGCCCCCCATAAAATTTTGGGGGCGGGCCCACGAACCTGAGCTGAACCAGACGGCATTGGCAGGAAATTTGTGCCGCAAAAATTTGTATCTTGGAGACTATGAACCGTTCGGAATTCATCAAGGCGCTGGGAATGTTGGGCATCGGGATCGCTGGCTTGGATGCCTTGGCCCATGCTGCGGCCGGACTGCCTACGCTCGACCAGCCGATGCCAGGCCTCTTCATCGGCCATGGCAGCCCGCTCAACATTGTGGCCGACAATGCCTACACCCGTGCATTGGCGGCGCTAGGCCCCACATTGCCGAGGCCGACTGCCATCTTGGTGATCTCGGCACACTGGCTCACACGCGGCAGCTATGTGTCGTCGACTGCCAACCCCGACACGATCTACGATTTCTTTGGTTACCCAGACGCGCTTTACAAGGTCAAATATCCGGCACCCGGATCGATCTCTGGCGCCAAGCTGACCCAGGATGCGCTCGCCAAGGCCACTTGCTTGCTCGACAATGGACGTGGCCTCGACCATGGTGCATGGTCGGTCTTGCTACACATGTACCCCAAGGCCGACATTCCTGTCTTTCAACTCAGCATCGACCGCACCAAACCGCTGGAACATTACCGGTCGCTGGGCGTCTTGCTGCGCCCCCTGCGTGCCAAGGGGTTTCTGATCATCGGCAGCGGCAACATCGTGCACAATCCCGATGTACTGCTGCCAGAGGAGGATGCACCGGTGGTGGACTGGGCCGAGGAATTTGACATGCGGGTGAAAAACCTGCTGGAGCGAGGGGACGACAAGGCCCTGCTGCGCTATGAAAGCTGGGGCAAGGTCTCAGAAATGGCCCATCCCAGCAACGACCATTTTGTGCCGCTGCTCTACAGCTGCGGCCTCAGGACTGAAAATGAATCCGTGAAATTTGTACACGAGGGTTTCATGAATGGCACGGAAAGCATGCGTTGCGTGCAGTTTGGGTAACCCGATGTGAAGGGGAAAAATCAGTGCTTTCCGAGGGCCTCGGCCTTCATCTTGGCCTCATCCTCCTCGTTGAAAATGCTGTGGCGGTCGTAGTGCTTGGCGATGTGCTCTGGTACGCCTTCTGATTCAAAATCCTTGAGGCTGCGACGTGGCAATGCAAGCGTGACCTTTTGGCCATTGGGTGCCGTACCTCTCACGCGCAGACGGTCGCCGTCCAGGATGGCCCGAATGTAGACTTTGGAGTCCTTGCGGAGTCCGCGGGCATTTTTGACACGGGCGATGATCCCGTATCCGGCGATCACGATGGGTTCTCCGGTCTCGGCATTGGTACTCTTGCTGCCGCCGCTCACTGTATTTCCACGTGGCCCACGACTTTGCGGGGTAGGCGTTGTAGTGGCTGGTTTGCTTTCAGACTTGAAAAGGAAAGGAAAAATTCTTCTTAAAAAC
>JANMIM010000060.1:0-2173 GCA_031375795.1 Bacteroidota bacterium | reverse complement strand
CTGCAGCGTGGCTCATAGCTATCCTTCTCGCCGAGCAGCACCTGCTGACTCGCTGCGGCCTTGCGAAAGGAGTAGTTGGCGAGGCTCCCGCACTTTTGGCAGATGGCATGCACCTTGGTCACAAACTCGGCATTGGCGAGGAGCTCGGGGATGGGGCCAAAGGGCTTGCCCGAGAAGTCCATGTCCAGACCCGCCACAATCACACGCACGCCGCCATTGGCGAGGTGACGGGCCACGTCCACGATGCCGTGGTCAAAAAACTGTGCCTCGTCGATGGCCACGACCTTCACGTCCTGCGAGAGCAGCAAGATCTGTTGCGAACTCGTGACCGCATTGGAGGGAATGGAGGAGCCTTTGTGGGAGACGACCTCGGTTTCACTGTAGCGGGTATCCATGGCGGGCTTGAAGATCGCCACCTTTTGATTGGCAATCTGCGCACGCCTGAGCCGACGGATGAGCTCCTCGGTCTTGCCGGAAAACATGCTCCCGACGACCACTTCGATCCATCCGGTTACCTGATTCGCATAATTGGGCTCAATAAACATGCCTGCGTGATTGCAATCAAAGGCCGAAATTAGGAAACTCTACCCGCAACCCACGGCAAGGTTATCAATAAGGTAGTGGATAACTGTGGCCCCGTGATTTTTGTTGGGCAAGGGAAACAGAATCGCCCTGGGGAATCGTCGCCTTAAATAGACGGTCTTACCCGCTACACACAATGAAAACCTTGCTTTTTTCCCAAAACCAGCAATAGTTTTGTTATTTTTGCAGCCATATTTTGAATGCCTCGCGCAGATGAAAAAGATTATCCTTGCAGATCAGAAGCTCAATCAGTTGGTCGATGAGATCACGAGCACCCTCATGAAGCAGCATTCGTTTCCAAATGGAACGATCGACGGGGCTGGCATCACTGAGTTCTGCCACCATGCCCAAGTAAACCAGTTCATCCTGTTTCGCATCTACCAAGACTGGAATGCCCAAATCTCACAGATGGTGCATCCCTATTTTGACTACACCGCACAGGAAGTCAAGGAGGGCCTCAAGCGCTTCCTCAACCTGCTCTCGGGCCACATCCTCGTCAAGCAGGAGGACTTTGAGCCGCTCGTGCGCGCGGCGGTGTACAACAGCCTGAAACTGATCTTGAATGCCGAGGAGGCCATTGGCAAATTCTTCTTCCTCAATACCGACGCCATCCACATCGAGGTCTACCGCAAACACGCGCCTTATTTCACCGATTTTGACTTCATGATCCAGTCGATCCTGAAGTTTCATGAGAAGAACCAGCTGCAGCAGGTCGAGAAGAGCGTGTTTTTTGAGAAGTTTGGCCGAGTGGTCGAGCTGTGGGAGGGCAAGGAAGGCAAGAGCATCTCCGAGTACCAGCGCAGCCTGTTCAAGCATCTGACCGGCAAGGAGTTGGAGGAAGTGATCGGCAGGGAGGCCCCTGTCGTGGAGAGCAAGCCCATGGTCGAGGAAAAGCCGAAGGAGGTGCCGACCGCCGAGATGGAGGCCGCCGAGGAGAAAAAGCGCGTGGTCATCAAGGTGCAGCCAACGCCGCGCACCGAGGAAAGGAAGCCGGAGCAGCCAGCCGCAGAGGAGCGCATCCCGCAGCACGAGGTCAAGACGACCGTGCCACCGTGGGTGCAGACGCCTGTGACGCCACCCGCGCCCGACGCGCCTGCCGAACCGAAATTCTCGGAAACCTCCAAGCCACCGCGCACCGACCTGCCACCTTGGGTCAAGGAGGAGGTGAATGAGCGCACGACCACCGAGCCGCCCAAGGAAAAGCCCCGCAGCCTCCTGGAATCCTTTTCCAACCGCGACACCAAGCAGCCCTCCATCGTGGAGCGCAGCATCGAGAAAAAAGAAGGCACCCAGACGCCCCCCGTCGAGGAGCGCTCGCAGCCCGTCGTGGAGTCCAAGCCCCCGATGGTGGAGTTCATCCCCAACGAGGAGGCCAAGCCCGTCGAGCAGGCACCCGTGCAGCGCCCGAGCCTGATCGGGCAGGAGCGCGACGAGGAGACGGGCAAGGAGCCGCGCACGCTCGCCGACCGCTTCAGGCAGCAATCCAATCCCGTCTCGCAAGAAGGCGGTGACAAAAACATCAAGCCAGAGGCCATCCCCGTGCACAAGCAGTTTCAGTTTGTGCAGAAAGTCTTTGGCGGGAGCAGCGTCA
>JANMIM010001479.1:0-1570 GCA_031375795.1 Bacteroidota bacterium | reverse complement strand
ACATCTTGGCATTGCCCGCTTACGGCCTCGCCACGCTGTCTTGGGTGTTTGTGAAGGATTACAAGAAGATGTCGCAAGACCATATCGGTGGCATCCCCACGCCCAGCCATCCACGCAAGGAATGGATACGCTTGTTTGTGGGCAAGGCGCTGTTTTACACGATTTTCATCGTGCTGCCCTTCATTTTTGTACAGGCCCCTTGGTACCATTGCCTGGGCGCGTTTCTGGTGAGCCAGTATTTTGAAGGCTTCACGCTCGCCGTGGTCTTCATGCTCGCCCACGTCGTCGAGGAATGCTATTTCCCGATTCCGGACGAGCAGGGCGGCATCGACCGGCCATGGGCGGTGCATCAGATGTACACCACCGCAAACTTTGCGATCGACAACCCCGTGATCTGCTTCTTCTGCGGCGGACTCAACTTTCAGGTCGAGCACCATCTCTTCCCGCTCATCAACCACGTGCACTTTCCGGCGATTTCCAAGATCGTGAAGGCGACGGCAGAGGAATATGGCGTGCCCTACATCAACTACCCGACGATGTGGGGTGCCCTGAAATCACACCTGCGGTTGCTCAAGTTGCTCGGTCGCGGCGAGGAGTTTGTGCACACCGAGCCTGTGCGCTTGGGCCAGGCCGGGTAGGAATTGGGATTCTGTCTCCCCCTATCCTCCCACTGAAGTCGCAGGTAACTCATTCTGATTGGATTTGAAAGTGAGTTGCGGCTGAAATTCAGCTAAGGTTTTGTATGGCGAATTTCGGACTCTACCTGCCTACGCACCGATACGTTCAGGGATTCAAGCAACTAGGGTACTCGGTTGCTGTGTGATTTTCCGATGGATTGAGGATTGCTTTCGATGGATTTTCCTACGATCCAGCAGCGATTCCCCCTACTCCTCAAACGAATAAGTCAAGTACACAAATCGGTCGCTCTCGTTGTGCAGGCGGTCCACGGAGGTGATGGCATAGGTGTAGACCTGGCCCGGCGTGGCTTTGCGGTCGAAATAATGGAGCTCTCGGGTCACGGCCACGATGTTGCGGGGATCGTCCAAGTCATTGGCCTGCCCGTCCTCAAACCGATAGACGACATAGTAGCACGGCAAATCGAGGTCATCTGCTGGCTCGGGCCGCTCCCATGAGACATACAAGCCATCGGTTTGCGGATAAATCCTGAGGTTCAGCGGCCGATTGGGTGGCAGGCTATCGATCCAGGGCATGGCTGGCACCAAGGCCGGATATTTGTAGAAATCATAACGCATGGAGTTGACGATGCCACCGTCGTTTTCCATGATCGACTGCACACGAAACCAAGCATTTCCACAGATCTGATCAGAGGCACGGCACAACTCCACCTGTTTGGAAAACTCGGCGACATTGGCCCAGCTCGGCTTGGGTTCCTTGCCCATGAGGTAGATCGCATGGCCGATGTAGACGTGGCGATCCGAACTCTGCTTGTCCCACCACTCCATCAGCACATCAAATGGCGCACGGGAATTGTCGATGTTCCAATACAGTTGCGGCACCATGTAATCGACCCAGCCATACTTGAGCCATTTGCGGGTGTCGGCATACAAGG
>JANMIM010001470.1:0-10102 GCA_031375795.1 Bacteroidota bacterium | reverse complement strand
TATTATGAAGGCAGGGTGCTCAACGGTTGCTGCTTTGTCGAGTACCACTGGGAGGTCGATTTTGTGGTGTGGATCAATCCCGGCACGCCCGGCGGCTGTGGCTATGCCGGCACCGACGGCCTGCCGAGCTACCTCATGATTGTCTGCGGCCCCAACGGCCCGGGCGACATCCGCACCAACAAGCTGCAGGACCAAGGCATCGAGACGAATGTCTTGTCGCAAAATGCCCAGGAAGCGATCGTGCAATACTCCAAGGGCGATGTGAATGTGCGTGTCACCTACCGTCGCGTAGCCGACAGTCAAAAGAAATTGCTGGACCCTTCTGGTGTCAGGAAGGGCGAATAAGTCTGATGTTTTGGTTTGAGATTTTTCCATGTCAGAGGGCTTTCCACAGGGGAGGCCCTCTGTTTTTTTTCAAAAGTTCGGCCTACAGGTGGTGAATTGCCTGCATGTCGGAAATGAGAAATTTCAGTTTCCTAGAATCTTCAGCATTTTCCGTAAATTGCATCTTCATCTACCTTTCACTTTTCTACGTTCAATTTAGATTATGAGAAAAAATTACTTCACCTCCATTGCACGCTCGCTCAGCAAAATGGGCCTTGCGGTAGCCATCACCACTGTCGGCACCCTTGGCCTGCAAGCCCAGGGCAACAAGGCCGGCAAGCCTGAGCTCAATGGCGCCGAAGCCTACATGGGCTACCAAGGCCCCGTGGCCGAGCCGATGGCTTCGCCCGATGCCTTGTTTGACATCCAACTCGACGTCAATGCCACCGCTCCTACCAGCAGCGTGGGCATGGCCGGTGCTCAATTCGTCAAGAACGCCTCCATCCCTGCTGGCGAATTCTGGACCACCAAGTGGCAAAGCGACACCATCTTGCGCTGGGACGCAACAGGTGCATTCATCGAGAAGTTTTCGATTCCAGGTATTTCCGCCATTCGCTCGCTGGCTTTTGACGGTACCTACCTGTATGCCGGCAACAACACGACGACGATCTCCGAGATCGATCCCGTCACCAAGACACTCACCGGCAACACGATCAATGTCGGTGCCGCTGGCAACGTGCGCCACTGCTCCTATGACGCCTCCTTGGACAACAACAACGGCGGCTTCTGGGTCGGCAACTTCGGCACAGACATCTCGGCTGTGGACATGACTGGCACCACCCTGATGTCGATCCCCGCCGCCACGCATGGCTTGACTGCCATGTATGGCTCTGCTTTTGACCCCTACACACCAGGTGGCCCTTACCTCTGGCTCTTTGACCAAAGCGGAGCGAACACCACGCAGCTCGAGCGCGTCACGCTGGCCACCGGCCTGACCTCTGCCGTCGTAAGCCACGACGTATTTGGTGACTTCTCGGCCACCAACGGTCTCACAAGCGGCCTTGCAGGTGGTCTTTTCATCACCAACAATTTCATGGCCAACACCTCGACGATCGGCGGCATGATCCAAGGCACCCCCGACAACGTCTTGTTTGGTTATGAGCTGATCAACGTCACCGTGGCCACCATCGATGCAGCTACCGGCTCCTATGTGTACCCAAATCCCACTGCTGACAAGTTTTATGTCGCTTTCCGCGACAACCTGTCTGCCGACGTGACCATCACGGTCACCAACGCTGTGGGCCAAGAACTGCGCAAGATGGCTGTGAATCCAAGCTTCCAGCCCAAAACCGAAATCGACTTGACGGGTGAAGCCAATGGCGTCTACTTCGTGAAAGTCCAAAACGGCGAGAAGTCCTACACCCAAAAGATGGTGTTGACGCACTGAGTCAACCCTGGGTAATCCCAAGAAGTGGCCGTCTCCATGAGGCGGCCACTTTTTTTGTGCTTGGCCCAAAATGTCGGAACGTTTGAATATGCTGGATTTGACTGGAAAATTGGTCGCCAAAATTCTATGCAAATCATTGATTGTCAATCAGCTATCGTAGGGGCAGGGCATGCCCTGCCCCTACCCAATTCAAACACAAAACCAATCCCATCAACTGATCGAGTCCAAGGCCCTGCCTGTCCCGATTGCAAATCGGGGGCTGAAGGACGATCGATCATTTGCCTCCGGCGAGCGAGAATAGCCCGTTCCATCCCTTTGCAGCAAAACAAATGATTTGAAAACAACCGACTCACATCTGGTGCCTCGGCAACTCGACGGTGACCACCGTGCCGATGCCCAATTCGCTTTGGATATGCAATTGGCCATGCAATTTCTCGACGATCTTGGTGGCGATGTACAGGCCCAGGCCATTGCCGCCGCGGTGGTTGGGGCCTCTGAAAAACATCTCACAGACTTTGGGGAGGTGCTGGGCATCGATGCCTGATCCAGTGTCCTGGACATGGATCTGGACATGCGATTCGTCTTGCTCCACCGAGACCTTGACCATCTGATCGTTCTTGCCCAAGTCCAGAAACCGAAACGCATTCTCCAAGATCACCGTCATCAAAACATTGAGCAGGTAGGCATCGGTGACCAGCGCATATTCAGGAGGCACCGCAGACACAAACGACTCGCCAAACGGTTGCTCGACAGCAATCTCTTGCACCAAGGGATGGAGCAGCACCGGCTCCAATTTCAAATCGCGATGCCCCGTCTCGCTCACATAGATGAGCTTGTACAGCAGCTCGTCCATGCCCGCCAATGTGACTTGCAGCTGCCCGCGCAAGCGGGTGCGCAGGATCAGGTCCTGTTCATTTTCGATGAGTCCCTCCAAGCCTTGGATGCGCAGCAAGGGTCGGCGCAGGGCGTGGGCAGACTCGTAGAGGAATGTGTCGAGTTCCTGCTTGGCGTTGCGCAAGGCGAGGGTGCGCTGCTCCACGATGCGCTCCAAGCTCACATTCACCTCCCTGATCTGCCTGTTTTGGGCCTCGAGCAAGTCGCGTTGCTGTGCGATCTCGGCATTTTTCTCGGCGATGCGGTCGTTGTGGCGTTGCTTGATGAGGTTGCGCAGCACGGCGATGATGCCGATCAAGCCTGCTACGAGCAAGATGGCCAGCAAGATCGTGTTGCGGGTATAGGAATTGGCGATGCGCAACTGGTCCTGGGCGGCCTGCAGGTTCAGGCGGTTGATGAGGTCTTGCTGCTGCGCGGCCTCATAGCGGGCCTGGATGCCTGCGATCTGCTTGGATTTCTCGGTGGAATACAGGCTGTCTTGCATGGCCTGAAACGCCTGCTGGTGCTCAAAGGCTTGCTGGTATTCGCCTTTTTGCTCATACAACCGTGACAGCAGCTTGTGGTTGTCGCGGCTTTGGTCGGCGGCGGCCAGGCTGTCGCTCAACTGCAGGCTTTCCAAGAGGGCCAATTCCGCATCAGCAAACCGCCCCTGCCCCAGGTACAGCTCCCCGATATGGTTCAGGGCAATGGCGATGCCCTGGGTGCGCCCGATTTCCCTGAATAGCTGCAGCGCCTGCTCATAGCAGGCCTGGGCGCTGTCGGGCCGGCACAATTGCAGGTGCATCTGTGCCATGCTCAGCAAGGCGTAGCCCTGCCCATAGGGGTCGTCGATTTTCCGGGCGAGCCCATAGGCCTCTTGCAGCAACGGCTGGGCCTCGTCGGGCTGCTCCTGCTCCAGGTGCACCTCGGCGAGGCTGGTGAGGGCAGCGACCTGCCCAAACTGGTCGTTGCCCTGATGGGCGAGCTGCAGGGCGCGGGCAAAGAATTTCTTGGCGGGCTCGAGCATGCCCTCGAGCTGGTAGATGTTGCCGACATTGGCGCAGGAGAGGCCTAGCTCGGCGGGGTCGTCGATGCGCTCACGCAGGTTGAGCGCGGCCATGTAGGCTTTGAGGGCCTCGGGAAAGCGGCCCTGCTCCTTGTAGACGCTGCCGAGGTTGTTCACGGCCGAGAGCATGCGCGTGGTGTCGCGCAGCTGCCGGTAGCGCTGCAGGGCGTTGATGTATTGCGCCGAGGCGCGGGCATAGTCACCCATCTTGTAATAGACGCTCCCGATGTTCATTTCACAATCGGCAGCGCCGATCGAGTCGTTGAACTGGGCTACCACTGCCCTTGCCTGGTCGTAGTAGTTCAGGGACTCGGCATAGTTGCCGCGCTTGCTGTGCCAGACCCCCAGGTTGTTGCACATGCGCTGGATGCCCGAGGCATAATTGAGCTTGCGGGCCAGGCTGAGTGCCTCCTGCCCATAATGCAGGGCCTTGAGCGGCTCTGAGCCAAAGGTGGTCTTGAAGAGTTCGTTGTAGGTGAGCACCCGCTGGGTGTCTTGCGGCAGGGAATTGAGCACGGCCAGCAAGCTGTCTTCATTGGTCTGCGTGGCCTGTAGCCATGTAGGCAGCAGACAGAGCCACATCAACAGCATCCAAAGCAACTTACGGGTATCCAAAACCATGTTCGAGGGCGAAATCATCGTTAGAGATGAACAAGGTAGTGAAAATCCATAAGTCCCCGCAGGGATTTTTTTGTGGGCAAGGTGTGCAACCGAAGCGCTTGGGGTATGATGTCGCTGGCTGGCAAGGTGAATGCGAATCCTAACAACACTAATTTTGGGCGGTTTCAAAAACAAAATCTAGATCATAGCCCTCTGGGAACGATCAGCATTCGGGTGCAGGACAAACGTGTTCATCGAAGCTAAATTTGGCACCTTTAGGCTGGCTTTTTGCTTTCCCGATTAATTGTGGGAAATTTATTTTTCAAATCCCTTGACAATGTGCCGACATTGAAATACCTTCGTAATGACAATCTTCTCCTTATTCAAAACAACACGTCATAAACTTATGCAATTAGAACTATGTAAAAAACTTGCAATTGCACTCTATTGTATCATTTGCATTCCTGCGATTGCGATTGCCCAAAACAATGGCCATTGGAAGATCGACGGCAACTCCAATACCAATGTGTCTGATTTTATTGGAACCACTGACAACACTGGTTTCCAACTAAAAACCAACAGCACGACACGCCTTTTTGTCGCCGCAGATGGCAAAATTGGTCTTGGAACGACATCCCCTACGCAGTCGCTAGACCTGTTGACTGGCAGCACACGCATTCGCAGCCTCAGTGGATCAGGTATGCGCCTCCTTGCTGTGGACTCCTCCGGCAATTTGGTGGACACGCAGATCGGAATGCGCGGAGGGGGTGGTGGTGGCGGCTGCTCGCCCGTGGTAGACGGCTGGGGCATCGAAAATCCCACATTGGATATTTTACGCCTGTGTGGATCCTATAGGGCTGTTCAAATAGGAAACACGGGGATCACGAACTACGGAAACCTTCCTAATTTGTTGCTCGATGTGCATGGAGATTTCCGCGTGAGTGGTGATGTAGGTTTCAATTCGCTTGCTGGAGGCACGAATCTCAATGTCGTTTTTACCGATGCAACAGGAAAATTCACCCTCCCTCCGACGATCGGAATGGATCCTTTCTGGAGTACATTTGGCACGGTTGTCACTCCTGGAAACGGGATGTTTCTTGGCAGCAGAAACAACGAAGATCTCATCATCAAAACAAACAATGCCACGAGATTGCTGGTGGCTCGCACGGGAGAAATCACTGCATCTAGCTTGGCAGGCAATGGAACTGAACCAGTAATGGTGGATGGAAATGGCCAAATGTCACGCGCATCGGGCGGCAACTATTGGGAGACTGTCGGCAACATTGTCAGCAATGGGCAGGTGCTAGGCTCACGCAATCCCGAAGCCTTGAAGCTGGTCACGGCTGGGCAAAACCGCTTGATCATTGGCCCCACGGGAGACGTGACCGTCAATGCCGCTGTGCAAAATGGCCCCAATCGAATGACGATCAGCCCCACAGGTGAAGTGGGACTCAATACCGCTCCCATGGGAACCAACGTGCTCACGGTATGGGGACATGACGATGCCGGGGCAGCGATCAGTGCGCGGTCGCATGCCACGTCTACAAATATCTACCCCTATTGTATCCAGGCCGTTGTGAATACCGACAACACCAAGGCTTTTGCAGTGTTCAACGAATCCATCACCAGCGCCAACTGTGGATTGGGCGAAGATGTGTTTAGGGTCTGGGGCAATGGCCTCGTGGAGGCCAAGCGGATCAAGGTCTTCGTGAACCACTGGTGCGACGATGTTTTTGAAAAAGGCTATGCCTTGCGACCGCTCGATGAGGTAAATGCGTATATTGAAGCCAATGGTCACCTGCCAGAGGTGCCTAGCACCGCTGAGGTGGCCCAAGGAGGTGTCGATGTCGGAGACATGGAAGCCTTGCTCTTGAAGAAGGTTGAGGAGCTGACCCTGTATGCGATTGCCCAGCAGCAGCGTTGCGATCTGCTTGAAAAACAAGTTTTGGAGTTGAATGCTAAACTGGAAAAGAAATGAAAACGAAATGGAGTTTGTGGATTGGGTTTTTGCTTGCTTTGTTGGCGGGGTGCAATGGGTATGAGGAAGGCCCTGCGGTGAGTTTTAGGTCGAAATTTAGTCGGATGCAGTTTACGAGACCTGCTACATACTATACCGTTGATGGAGTAGATTCTTTGCCGAGGCTGCTCAATTGGTACGAAGACAATGTCCCCTACTACCGGGGCGTATTCCAATTCACAGCGGATCTGAGCGAGGATGATCAATGGATAAGGAATGGCGATACTGGCCCTCTGACGTTCAACAATGGCCTAGGAGTCTGGACTGGAGGAGAACAAGTTAGAGAAATAACCCTTTCTTTAGCCACGTTCCCGTCGGATGCGATTTGTTGTTGGGAGGTGCTACGCCTTAGCCACCGCCAGCTGTGGCTGCGCTCGACGGATACAGCACCTATTCGAGAGCTTAGATTTGAGGAGTAGGTAAACAAAGGATTAAAAATCACGGTAATGAAGAATAAGAATACAACGGCCGAAAGGCAATTGTTGACGCTATTGATATGCTCATTGGTGATCGGATTTGGATTGCTGCAACAGCCTGCATCGGCTCAATCAGTAAAGAGTAATAGTGAAAAATATTGGCTGTATCGAAACCGATTCAATGAACAATTCATTAAGGTAGGCGCGGGACAAGGGATGAGTATTCCTGCAGAGTTCTACGACGAGATATATGACTGCCCAAATCCAGCCGTTTCATGGTCTGGATGCAACAACAAGGTTCTGGCGTTCAGTGACGCAACAGCGCACCTAGGCTACTATATTGCAGTCATGGCTACTGAACATCGCGTTCTTGAACTTACTGGAAATTCCACTACTAAGACGGACGAGGAGCTCTACTTTGCCTTGAACGCGCTTTGGAGGTTAGATGCGACTTCAGGATACTATGGTTATGATGACAATGATTATCCTACCTGCTCCATTCCAACTCCTTCCATTATTCCTCAAATGACCAGCAACAATTACAATGACCCTAATTTGCTGGATGGCTTTTTCATAAGAGATGATGTTCCCTTTGACTTCCATCTTAATTGGCCTGATATTGACAACATTACTTCAAATCTTACCTCACCGAACGGCAATTCTTGCGCTGGCAAAAACATGAGCCAAGACCAAGTAACCGCCATTTTGCTAGGCCTAATGTGTGTCAAGGAATTTTTTTCCGCAAGTTACCAGTACAATGGCGTCCCACTTAGAGATTTCGCGATTTTTGAAGCTGAGAGGATCATCCGCCATTGTAGGGGAAGCGGTGATTGGGTGCTCAAAAATCCTCATCTCCCTGGTTCACCACCTGTAACGACAGGAGATCATGGGGTAGGATTTTCCACCGCAGAAGTTTATGCATGCTTAGAGTTTACAAATAATGTGAATCTAACCAATCCGATCTCAATACTTCAGAATCCCATTTGGCAGGCATTGCAATTTCCATTCTATTTACCTGGAGGAGCCAAGTACGTCAATGAACCGATGATCTCCAATTTGGCAGCAGTCGGGGATTCTTGGGGTCCTTGTCCTGTATTGATAACCCCAGGACCTATTACGCCATATTTACAATACTATGCCTGCTTTTACACCTTTGGTGCCACCACTGGCGAAACCCGGCAAGGGCTGGATCGTTACGCAGCTCGTGCAAAAGAGGCCCAATACATCCTTCATCATTTGGTGTACGGCAGCAATTGGAGCAATTCCAACAATGTTTCAGAAACATCGATATTAGCAATGCTGAACTCTGCCCCTTGTGAAGGGCCTAGCTCGCCAAATCCAAATGTTGGTATTTATGGGTGGACCACTGCTAACCGTTTCTGGGTTCCCCGCAAGAACCCAGATGGAACCAACGACAACCTACTTAAGGGGAAAGATGGCTCATTCGGCCAAATCTACAACGGCCTAGACTATATGCTTCTTTACAACCTCTATTACCTATGGCGCTTTCAAAACGGCCTTGGGAATCCCTTTGAATTCCCCTACGAAAACTTGCAAAATGCAGTGATCGACCACAATTGGCCGATACAATTTTCGGCGTTTTCCATTTACAATGGATCCAACCAGTCGCCCATTCATATTCGCACCCTGGAAACGCTGACCTCCAACAGCAAGATTGGCTCGATCCCCAATGTGCCCGCAACCGACTATCGCAACGGAAACGTCACCTACCGCGCTGGCGAACTCATCGACTTGATCGACGGATTTGAGGTGCAGCCTGGAGCCTATTTTGAGGCCCATATCGTCCCGATGGAATGTGTCAATGGGCAAATCCTGCGCAACAGTGGAGAGATGTCGCCCGACGAACTCCTCATCAAGGCCATTTATGATGCCGCTGATGCCGAGGACGACAGCCTACATGCAGAATTGCTCGACTCGCTGAACATGACGGAGGAACAATATGCGGCCCATTGGGACAGCCTCTTTCAAGGTCTGATTCCCTTGGATACCATAGGTGCAAATGCCAAAACCAGCCAATTGCCGCAAGCGAGCGAAATCTTGTTGCAAGCCTTTCCCAACCCCACTACAGCCAATGTCAAGGTCATCATCAACCTGCCTGAGGCCGAAACCATGTCGCTCCTGCTGATCAATATGGAAGGCCGAGTGACGATGGAGATCTGCAGATCGGTCAATATGATTGCAGGGGAACATGTTTTTGATCTCGACCTCGGTGCATACCCTGCTGGGTTGTACAAACTTTTGTTGCAGGGGACGCAGCACTCGGCTATTGCCAGCATCGTCAAGTCATAGTAGCTTTACTGTCTTCAACATCTTCATTGTCAATGAATATGAAATTGAGTTTGTGGATTTGCTTGTTGCTTGCGCTAGGGGTCTCAGCCGGGTGCAATGGGTATGAGGATGGGCCTGCGGTGAGTTTTAGGTCGAAATTTAGCCGGATGCAGTTCACGCGCCCTGTTACCTACTATACCGTTGATGGAGTCGATTCTTTGGCTGGGTTATTGAAGCTTTTTCAAGATAGTCTATCTGGATATCAAGGCAAATTCACATTTACCTAGGAGCCTGGAGAAGATTACAATTTCGTCACTTGGTCCGATAATTCTCGCCTATTTGGAGCATGGTCTGGACCTGATGCATTGGATAAAATTAGTCTAAGCATAGTATCCAATCAGCCCTTCCGAATCTGTTGCTGGGAGATACTGCGATTAAGCCACCATGAGTTATGGCTGCGATCAATGTACGATTCCGTGATTCGAGAGTTGAGATTTGAGGAATGACCATTCATTTCCGATCCTATGACCCCCACCCGCCATTTTGTTTCTGCCCTCTGCCGTCCTAATTTCGAACCTGAATAATGATATGCTTGTATGAATTGGGATCGACTGTCTGAGATTGTAGTTTGGGAAGACAAGGCATTGGCGCCGTCGCTGGCGATCGCGGCGGTGACGATCGGCTTTATCATTTATTACTTTGTGATGTCGTCGCCCAAGTTGGAGCAGCGCTTTCGGCAACGGTATGGCGAGGAGAATGGACAGGCCAATTGGATCATTTTCACGCGCATCTTTGGCGGATTCATGCTGGGCTTTCCCTCGGTCCTGTTGCCGATGCTGTTTTTGGACAAGCAGCCCAGTGCCTATGGCATGGGCTTCGACATGAGCGGCGAGGCGCTGATCATCTGCGCGGTGCTCTGCCCCTTGCTCGTGCTCATCAACATTTTCAGGGCTGGCAAGCCCGGCAACCTGGCCCATTACCCCCAGATCCGCAAGCGGGAGTGGGACCTAGGCACCTTCATGGGCAGCTCGATCGGCTGGGTGATCTACCTGCTGGGTTACGAAATCTGC
>JANMIM010001444.1:0-1259 GCA_031375795.1 Bacteroidota bacterium | reverse complement strand
CCACCATAGTTCATCGCAGCGTCCACATGCTCGTCAAAAAACGGCGCTTGCAAGATGCCTGCTGGAAACACAATCTCGTTTTTGCTGGGATTGTAGTAGGCGTTCACGATTTGTGGCGGCATGCCCCATTCCGACTTGTCGACGGGCTTGCCGATCTTGTCCATGCGGTAGTCAAAGCCAAATTCGCGGAGCGAAAATGAGTTCTTGATGTAGGAATCCGGGCCGATTTCCAGCTTGGAGTAATCCCTCCACTTGTCGGGATAGCCGATCTTGGGCAGGATGGTCTCCACTTTGTGAATCGCTTGCTGCTTGGTTTCCTCGCTCATCCATTCCAGTTTGCTGAGGCGATCCTTCATCACAGCCAGGATGTTGTCGACCATTTCCAATGCGATCTTCTTGGCATTGGGGCTGAAATATTTTTCCGTGTACTTCTGGCCCAACGCAAACCCGAGGCCCCAGTTGGCGCCCTCGACGACGCGCTTCCAGCGCACCTTCATTTTCTCGGTGCCGCTCAGCGTCTTTTCATAGAAATCAAAATTGGCGATCGCGAAGTCGTTGCTGAGTTCGGAGGCGCAACCATTGAGCAGGTTGATCTTGAGGTAGTTTTTCAGGTCTTCGACGCTGTAGGACTGCAATACCTTGCCCATGGCCGTGAAGAACTCCAGTTGTCCGATGTTGATGTCCCCAGGCTCGGCCATGCCGACAGCGGCAAAATAGGCCTTCCAGTCAAACTGTGGGGCCAACTTCACCAAGCCGTCGATGTTTTGGAGGTGGTAGTTGGCATCGGGGTCGCGCAGCTGCACCATGGCGAGCGAGCCCTCGGCGAGCTTGGTCTCCATCTCCAAGCACTTGGCGGCATTGGCATCGGCCGTGGCCTGGTCCTCGCCCGAGAGCACGAGCAGCTTGGCGAGGAATGCCACGTACTGCTTGCGGATGTTTTCCTTTTCGGGCGACTTGGAGAAATAATAGTCCTTCTCAGGAAGCCCCGTGCCGCCTTGGTTCACACCCCAGATGTAGCGGCTGCTGTTTTTGGCATCTTGTTCGACGCCGCTGCTAAAAAGGGGCCCCATGCCGCGACGGTGCATCTTGGCGACGATCGGGATGATGTCTGCCATCGTCTTGACGGCGGCAATTTGGTCCAGCTCCTCCTTGATGGCGCCGACCCCCGCCTTGTCGATGGCGGACATCATCCCGATCGTCGCCAAGATGCACCGTCGCGGCATGGGGCCCCTTTTTAGCAGCGGCGTCGAACAAGATGC
>JANMIM010001440.1:0-3004 GCA_031375795.1 Bacteroidota bacterium | reverse complement strand
CGGCCACGTCCATGACCTCGATCCCGAGGCCCTTGAGAAAGTCGCTCGTGCCTCCGGTGGAGATGATTTTCACACCCAAGGCCTGAAGCTGGAGCGCGATGGCATCCAAGCCGTCCTTGTGGTAGACCGATATGAGGGCGGTCTCGATTTTTTTCAGCGCTGGCTCGGCGGGAGCCTGCGCATGCAGGGTTTGAAGCAAGGATTCGATCACGATAGGGAAATGCGCATGTTCCAGCGCATGGATTTCTTGAGCCAATTGATGCGCGTCCCAGCCGGGCTGGACGGCGAGTTTTACTTGCAAGATCACCTCGCCGCGGTCATAGACCTCGTCGACGTGGTGGATGGTGATGCCCGACACGGTCTCGTGTGCGGCGAGCACGGCATCGTGAACCCGCATGCCATACATGCCCTGGCCACCATGGGCGGGCAGGAGCGAGGGGTGAATGTTGACGATGCGGCCCCGGTAGGCATCGATCACCTGGTCGGGGATGTGCTTGAGCCAGCCTGCCAGCACCAGAAAATCGATTTTCTGCGAAGTCAGGAGCGAAAGCAAGGCGGGGCCGTCCTCGTACACAGTTTTGGACAACACCATCGCTGGGATACCCATCCGCTCCGCGCGTGCCAAAACGCCGGCCTTGGGATTGTTGGTGAGTACCAGGGCTGCACGACCCGATTTGGAATGCTGCAGATGACTGGCCACACGCTCCGCATTGCTTCCGTTTCCAGAGGCAAAAAGGGCAATTCGCAAAGGAATTGCGGCATTTATCATTTGATTGGGGTCCAAAGTGATCCGACAGCAATATTCGAGTGCAAAGTTCACCAATATCTTCCAGAGTTGCCGCCAAATTCAAAGAATTTGCGTCTTTTTTTATGCACGAAGGATTGTTGATTGCGAGGGGTTTTAGGGTCGCCCCGATTTTGGTCGCAGAGGCACAATTGGCCAGGGCAATTTTGTCCTTGATTCCCCGCGTGGCATTTGAATTTCCCGATTTGGCAAGCGATGGAGGATCAATTCCTTGTGTGAATATTGAAGCCTAAACTTACGGACGGTCAGACAGGGCTTTTGAGCGGTCGCAAATGAAGGATGACCGGGCAAGATTATCGCCTTGCGTGGCCGATATTTGTGCCATCATGTTATCCTAGGCAATCCCCTTCAAAAAAGCCATTGGCCGATGCCCCGCGACGACGGCAAATCGACCCAATGCAAACCGACATTTTCATTTGTTTGAAGCTTAATCATTGACCTTATGGCCAATCGATTGATTCGGCGTGCCCGCAAGGAGGCGGCCGAGAAGACTATGCGCGCCATGGTGAAGCGCATCGACGATTTGTACACCATGGGTAGGGAGGGCCGGCTCCGCGTTCCACTGGAGAAGCCGGTCTTTTGGGGTTATCGGCGTGAGTTGATTTTGCGTGCAGATGTTGCAAGGCGACAGGATGCCGAGGGCCTGCTGTTGTTGCTGCGCGCGGTGCAAAAAGTCGAGGATTCCAAGCGCAAGGATTTCAAAGTGTTTGACAAGCAAAGGCGTCGATGGCTGGATTGGTATCACAGGCCCCGGAAACTCGGTCCACGGGCCTACGAAGCCCTGCGTCCTGACCTCAAGCCCCACTTCCATCGCACCTGGTCACATCAAAAGGGAACCCGCTACGAGATTACGCACAATTGGATGTTTGCGTCACGCCGTAGCAAGCTCTACCTCACGCATCGCTTCATCCCCAACGTGGAGGTCGAGCAGGAACTCAGCTACCTGAAAGGCAGGATGGAACAAGGCATGATCTGGGAAAAATACCAGCATGTCAAGTGCCGCAAGACGACGCGGGAATGGCTGATGGACACCGACCGGCGAAAGTTGCGGGCACGCATGATGGACCGAGAAATCCGCGAGGGCCTTGAAAGCCACGCGGCTAGGCAGCTCGACCGCGAACGCGGAAGGGAGGTGATCCACGATGCCTAAACGCAAATGGGACAAGATCCGAGACGATGAGGCGATCGAGCGGGAGAAGAAGTCGCGCACGGCGCGCTTGCGCGACCGCCGCGAGGCGCAAGCCGAGATCGACGAGGTCTGGAGTGCCTGGCAGCAAAAGCGTTGCGGGCAGCCGCGCTGAGCAGCGAGGTTTAATTCCTTAGCTCATTCGCGGCGTTCATAGTGTATCTGCTTGAGCGACAAGGTGGCTGGACCGAGGTAGCTGGGATTTTCCCGGCTGCCTCGGTACACTTTGCAAGGCAGCGGTCCCATGAGGAGGTTTTGAACCACCGCCCCGTCGGTGCTGGTCATTGGGAGGCCTAGGCTGTCATTGCGGGAGACCTCCGTGACGATGGCTACGCGTTCATCGCCCTCATGGCCCGCAATGAAAGCGATGGGCTCGTCGGAGATCTCGTTCAGTCGCAGTGAGCCCCACGGTGTGCCATGGATGGCGTCGTAGTCGCCACCTCTTTCGCCCAGCTTCATGGTCCACGTCAGACCATTCGCCGCTCGCACCTCATATTCATACCAGGCACCGACAATTCGCTGATCTGCCAGATAATTTTGCAGCATCTCCAGCGAATAGATGGTGGGCCGCGCGATCCAAAACTTGCTGAGCAGGGCACCCGTTTCGGCATCTATTCCGACGATGTTGGCGCGCACATCGATCGTGCGCCCGTCGTTGTCGCTGGTGATGTTGAGCTCAAGGTCAGGTTCCCAGCTACAAGTGAGGCGAGATTCGGCACGAAAGCGGGTGAAATCGCCCACTGGCGGGTTGCATTGGATGGTCACTTTCTGTTTTTCGGAGATTTGCACGTCCAAATTGTATTTTGAAGGGCCCAACCCAGGTTTTTGTGGGTCAAAAACACATATTGGCCCTTTGAAATGATAGGTCAAGGGCTTTTTTTCGACAAAATACCCTGTCAGCATTCCAAAAGTAAGCTCGGAAGGTGCCACCCAGTAGGCATTGAAGTCGTAAAACCCTTCCAGGTGCCAGACATCCTTGCGCGGATCGGGATTCAAGCCCCTTGGCTCGGCAA
>JANMIM010001400.1:0-1844 GCA_031375795.1 Bacteroidota bacterium | reverse complement strand
TCGCCCTTGATCGGCACATATTCGGGTGCTTCCTCTCCGGGCACCATCACCTCGACACATAGCACAGGTGCGCTCACATTTGAATGGTTGTCTGGCTCGGGTGTCCCGGCACAGGGCTGGGAATCCTTTATCACCAGCATCGGCACACCCACCCAGAATGTGAACTGGAGCATCATCGGCACCTCCCAGCGTTTCAACCTGGACTACAGCATCAACAATGGTACCTCATGGACGCGGATCCTCACCAATTATCCCTCCTCCACAGGCACATTTGCCTGGTCGGTGCCCAATACCCCGAGTACCAACTGCAGGTTCAGGGTAATGGACAACCAAAACAATGCCATCGTGGATCAAAGCGATGCGGTCTTCACCATCGGGGTGGCCTCGCCGCTGCTAGTGATACCCAATGGCGGTGAAAACTGGTATGCAGGAACGACGCAAAACATCACTTGGGTGAGCATGTTCATGCCCAATCCCACGGTAAAGCTGGAATACAGCACCGATGGCGGCACCACCTGGCTCTCCATCGCAGGGACCGCTCCCAACATTGGCACCCATGCTTGGCTCGTCCCCAATACCCCGACGACAACTGCAAGGGTGCGCATCAGCGATACCGTGAGCCCATTGGTGAATGACATGAGCAATGCCAACTTCACCATCTCCCCCCATGTAACCGTAACTGCTCCCAATGGTGGCCAAAACTGGCTGGGTTGTAGCACACAGAACATCACCTTCCTCCAGGGCGGCACTACAGGCTTCTTTGACATAGAACTGAGCACCGACAACGGCGCTACATGGTCTGCGATTGCCAGCAACCAAAATTTTGCTACGGGGCCCAATGAAACGTTCTCTTGGACAGTGCCCAATATCAATACGACACAGGCATTGGTAAGGGTGACCGATACAGGCGATCCCCTGAAAACCGATGTGAGCAATGCGACCTTCACGATCGCCCAAACGAGCAACGTCCAGTTGCTCACGCCAAACGGCGGCGAGGTATGGGTGGCCAACACCAACCAAAACATTACTTACAGCGTCTCGGGCGGTGTGAGCACCGTGAATCTCGAGTACAGTACCAACAATGGCTCCACATGGACCAGTATTGCCACTGGCGTCACCGGTGGCACTTATGTATGGAGCATTCCCAACGTCAACAGCACCCAAGCATTGGTGCGGGTGTCGGATGCCGCCAACTCCTGCAACAGTGATGTGAGCAATGCTGTTTTCAACCTAGTTTCACAAATCACCGTGGTCAATCCCAATGGGGGCCAAACGTGGCAGGCGACAGTGGGCTCCCAAGGAGTATCCTACCTCATGGACAATACCCCTGTGACTATGAACACTGGCAACTTCTTCGATCCAGGGGGCATCGCGGGCAATTATCCTTACACGGGCGGCAACACTTTGATCAAGACCTTTACACCCGACATCCCCACCAACAAGTTGCGGGTAAGGTTCACATCATTCAGTACCTTCAACAGCAGCGACCGCTTGCGTATCTATGACGGTCCTCCCGGATCGCCCTTGATCGGCACATATTCGGGTGCTTCCTCACCAGGCACCATCACCTCGACTCATAGCACAGGTGCGCTCACATTTGAATGGTTGTCTGGCTCAGGTGTCCCGGCACAGGGTTGGGAATCCATGATCACCAGCATCGGCACACCCACCCAGAATGTGAACTGGACCATCATCGGCACCTCGCAGCGTTTCAACTTGGAGTATAGCACCAACAATGGCAGTGCTTGGACGCGGATCCTCACCAATTATCCCTCATCGACAGGGACATTTGCTTGGTCTGTACCTAATACCCCTAGCACCAACTGCTTGTTCAGGGTAATGGA
>JANMIM010000601.1:0-4711 GCA_031375795.1 Bacteroidota bacterium | reverse complement strand
GTACACGATCTTGCCCTTGAAGTCAGACAACTTCAAGGGTTTGCCTTCCAGATCCGTGATCTTGGTCGCATATTTCTCGCCAGCCATCGCCTTGTCGGCATCGGTTTTCTTGGCATCGATCGCCTTTTGCGCATTCACCTTGGCGATCTGCTTGTCGAGGTACTTGCCGTACACATCGCCCATGGTGCCTTTTTTCACCAAATCCTTCATCCGGTCCACAGAGCCTGGTGCCAAGCCGGGAAGCAGATCGACCGTGATGCGTGTCGTGTACCAGTTGAGTGCCTGGCCTGCGAGGTATTTGGTGGCAAATGGATGCTTCTTGTTCAGGGCAATGTTGTTGTCGGTGAACTTCTTGAAGCCATTGTCCTTGGAGACCAAGTAGGTGATGTAGTAGTACGCAAATTCGCGGAAGGCCACAGATGGCAGCCCATTGGCGATCGAGAGGTTTTTGGCGTTCAAGCCCTTTTCCACGGTGCGTGGCAGCGGCTTCACCACCAACTCGGTCGGCTTTGCGTTTGCGCGCACGATGGGGTAGGCGACGAGCCAGCGATCATAATTGTACTGGATCTGCACCTTCATGTACTCCACAAAGGCTGGGGAGAAGGTGTTGGCCTTGGATTCAGCATCCCAAAATGCCTGCTCGGCCTTGCGGTAATCATAGAGGATCTGCTCCAGCACATCAATGTTGCTGTCGAGCAGCATCTTGTTCATCGAGTCGGCAATGTAGTGTTTGCCAAACAGCGCCGCAAAGCGGTTGAGGAAGCCGCTTTCTGGGCCCGTCTTGCCAGAGCACACGAGTTCGCTTTTGTTTTCCTTGCCAGACTTCACATCGATGCGCAAGTCGGCACCCGGCTCGAGCCAAATCGGAAAGCTGCTGCCATTGACCATGAACATCGCCTCCATCGGGGAATCCAACTTGATGTCGGTAGCAAATTTGCTGTCTTTGACGGGCATGGTCACGAGCTGACCATCGCCGACATACAACGAATTGGTGCGCAAACTCGGTGTCGCCGAGGGAGCGCGGTCCACGCCGCCTTCAAGATGGGCCGTCTTTTGGGCGATCAAGAGGCAAGGCAAGGCAAAAAAACAAACCAGCAGAATCTTCCGCATTTTTCTATTGTTGATGAAATTCTATGCAATATAAGGAAGCTCGCCAAATGTTGCGACTTCCGTGCAAAATTGGCGATTGCACTCCGGAAAGGGAAGAGCCGCACAGAAAAATTTGGAGAATGCGGCCAGTCTGTTTTGAATGCCGCGCAAAGGCCTTAAGTTTAAAGGCAAATTAGAAATTCACCAATGGAAAATACCAATCTGCCCGCGAGGGAACGCATCCGCGGCAAGAAACTTTGGGACTACCGCATCGTCGACGCCAATGACCTCGCTGGCTATGAAAATGCCGTTTGGGACCTCTACAAGCGCAAATACGATGGCATTTTGGTGCGCAACGCCATTCCCCATGAAATCTGCGACCTCATCATCGAGCATGGCCGCAAGCTCCCCGCCGACGTGGTTGCCCAGATGCCCGTGGGATGGACGTTCCCGCCCATCTTCGCCGCATTGGTGGGGCAAGCCTTCAAAAATGGCGAGGAGCAAGGACGCAAGACAATGGCCGACTATTTTCAAAAATGTGAACACTACTACGGCCATTTCAAGGATTACCTCGGCGTCGACACGACAGAATTGGTCGAATCTTGGTTTCGCAAGCTCGGCGGTGGTTGCGCCGTCGGCGTTCCAGATGGCCAGGATGGCAAGGGCCTCTATACCGGCAGCACCCTGCGCGCCTACAAGGGCAATGGCGAAGGCAACATCAGCATCCACTGCGGAAATTTGTTCCAGACCACGTTTGGGAAATTTTACGAGCAGCTCGAAACGCAAGTCGATGTCTTTGACCAATTGAGCTATTTTTTCATGTTGCAGCAGCCAGAGTCGGGGGGAGAATTGACCCTCTATGGTTTTGAGTGGGAAAATGGCCAATCCAAGAAGACCAACCACGAAAACAAGGAAGTGAACATGGCCGACGGCAGCGTGCGCAACATCGAGGACGAGGAGGTGCAATACATTGACCCACAAAAAGGCGACATGATCCTCTTTGCGGCCGGGCAGATTTGGCATCGCGTGGAGAATGTCATGGGCCCCCTCGAACGCATCACATTGGGCGGATTTCTGGCCTATTCTTACGACAAGCACAAGATCTACTACTGGTCTTGAGCCGGGGCAGCGGCCGCAAATGACGATGTCCCCTTCCATGATCCTATGGGCCTGCGGCCTGAGCACCACACTGATTTGGGTGGTGTTCTATTTTGTCCACGGCCGAGCCAGCCTGCATCCATCGCGACCGGCAAAAACCGAAGTGCAGCCATTGCCAGCCTTGGATACATCGGGGCAGTCACAGGAAGTTGGCGACTTCTACGACGCCACCACCGATGCCTTTCTCAAGGTCTATGGCGATGTGATCCAAGCCTTTCGCACCCGCGACCTCGGCAACTTGCTGCATTACCAAGCCGGAATGATGCAATTGCAACCCGGCATGCGCCTCTTGGATGCGGGTTGTGGCGTCTGCGGGCCCGCCTTGTTTTTCGCCCAGCACTACGGTGTCCGCATCGATGCGGTCACCGCCTCGGCAGTGCAGCAGCAAGAGGGCCTGTCACGCATTGCAGCCGCCCAGATGCAAGCCTCCGTGACCGTGCAAAAAGGCGATTATCACCACTTGAGCAAGTATTTGGAAGCAGGTCAATACGATGTCGTCTATTTTTTGGAATCCTTTGGGCATTCACCCGACAAGGCCCAGGCCATCGCCTCGGCCTGGGAAATGCTCAAGCCCGGCGGCATGCTCTATGTCAAGGACCTGTTCATCAAGGAACCCGCGATCCCCAGCCACGCCGCAGAGATCCAGCAAAATATTGCCCGCATCAACGAAGCCTACCGTTACAACGTCGGTGACCTCAATGAAGTGTTGACCGCCATTCGGCGCCAAGGTTTCATCTTGTCTGCCCTCAAGACCATCGATATCCCGCTCGAGGACTTTGAAAATCTCACGATCAGCAACGATTTCCAAGAATTGACCGGCATCCACCGCATCGACAACCTTCAAGAATACCTGTTTCCAGTCGACTTTTTTGAGATCGTCTGCCTGAAGCCCTGGCATGACCTCGGCGTCGGAAACAGCCGCTACTTCATGCAAAACCTGTATTACCTGAAAGTGATCGGCAAGCCTTTGTAGGCCAACGCCCGCATGCTCACCCCGTCTTTCTCCCAAAAAGCCGCTCCCAAAATCCCAATTTCGGCTTTCCCGCATAATAGCGATCAAACCACTCCTCTGTAAAGTCGATTTGCCGGAATGGGGCCTCCACTGCAAATGGCGCCCCAGAGGGCGGATGAAAAGCCGTCTGATCACGCACATTCTCAAATTCATAAATGAACTCATCGTGCGGATGGTAGACTTCGAGCGGACTCTCGACGTCCTTTTGAAAGAAAATATGCAAGGGCACCTCCTTGGGCAACACCGACATCGCGACGACGACCCTGGGGCTATCCGTTTGATTGGGCGGCGAACCGTGGATGACGCGGTGGTAAAAGATCAAAGCTTGACCCGCCTGCATGGCCATCGGCTCCATCATGGGGCGAATGTGGCTTTCCAGATGGTACATCCTGGGAAACAAATAGCCAGGCCCACGCACATGGTTCGGGAATTTGTGACTGCCTTTGACGATCCACAAGGCACCATTCGATTCATCGACATCGTGCAAGGGGATCCACATGTTGAAGGCGCGGTGGTGTTTCTCGTCGACGACGCTCCAATCCTGGTGGATCGGGAAAGTCGTATCAGCCCCCTGCCGCTTGACGATAAACACGGGGCTCAGAAGCCGAAAATCCTGGTACAATCGATGGGAAGCGCCCCCCAAAATCCGTTGCAGGCCCTCGCGAATCTCATCTTTGTAGGGGCGGTCGCTGCACCAAATCGTCATGTGGATGCCGTCGCGCATCTGCGGCGCCATGCCGTCGGGATGCCGAGAATAATAAAAATCCCGTAGTTCCGCCAATTCCTCGGCGCTCAAAAACGGCACGACCACACAGCCATCGGTATCCAATTGGTGCTGCAAGGCATCGTCTTGAAACAGCTTCTCCATGCTCATTTGCCAAAGAGGCGCTTGAACCAATGGCTTCCGCCGCCTTCTTTTGCGTTTTGGGGCACAGCGGGGGCTGCCGGAGGCGTCGCAGGCGTCTCTGTGCGCGGCTTTACCAGCGGCGCGAGCGGTGCACGTTCCACCCCATCGGGCTCGGGCATCGGGTTGCAACCGAGTTTGTCTTCACGGGGGATGAGGTCCAGGGGCTTCAGGCCTGCGGCAGCTGCCTTGGCCATGAATTCCTCCTCGGTCATCATCGGGATCGGGAAATCCACTTCCGCGATCTTTTCCCCAGCGATCGGCCGACTGCGGCAATCGTGCATGAAACGGGGGTATTTCAAGATAAAATCATCCGCTTGGCGGTAGATTTCAATCGGGGCATCCTCGCTTTCGCGGTAGCACATCCTGAACTCTGCCTCCTTGGGAAACAGGCCCGAGACGACCACGACGCGGTTTTTGTCGGTCTTGTTGGGGAGCGATGCGTGCAAAGTGCGCTGATCGAAGATGAGCGCCTCGCCGGCCTTCATGTACACGGGCTCGAGGTAGCGCTTCACCGTCCCATGGATTTTGTCGAATGGGAAGGCAAA
>JANMIM010000594.1:0-4265 GCA_031375795.1 Bacteroidota bacterium | reverse complement strand
CCCAAAAACCAACATCACACAAGGACCTATGATGTAGGCCCTGCCATCGCCAGGGCCAGGACAGTGTTCCGTAAATATCCCGATCGCGACGATTTCTTGATCCCTGTACTTCGCGACTTCTTCGTCAGGGGGATGGCTACTTTCCCCCCAAGTACCCCTCAGCATCACACGATACCCATCCTTCAATTGCACCTCGCTCAGCAAATATTGCGGTGGGATAGAGTCGTTTCCTTGCTCCTTTCGGCCATCGACGACGCGATAAGTCCCATGTACCGCGACCGTGACGGCGCCCTGAACTTTTTCAAAATCCTCCTTTGAATAGACATCGATCATCTCAGAATGTTTTTGTGCCGGTGAGACCACAAACATCGCCAGCATACCAAGGAATATGAGAAGGGCTTTGGGCATCATTTTGATACTGTAATTTTCTGAGTTTGCAAGGAACCCTCGATCATCACGGAGACAAAATACAGACCCGGTTGCGTCATTTGCACCACATAATTGGGCGCATCAGGCCGCACCTGCAAGACGATTTTTCCCAGCAAATCGGTGACAGTCAGCTCCTCCATGGTCTCTGTACTCGTGACGCGAAACGTGCCTGTACTCGGATTGGGATACACCGCAATATGCGGCAAAATGGGGGATTGTGTACCCACGACGGGTGGATAACATGTGCCGGGAATATTGGCATCCATCCAAGCCAATCGCTGCACGATCCATTGCTTGGTGTATGTCAATTCCTCCTCAAAAGTATTGGCGAGCGGTGCAGGATTGGGCCAAACATAGGTGCCCAAAATCGGCCATTGCCTGAAATGGCGATCGGTGCCTTGGTCGATCAGCGCGGCGACCGAGTCCATTTCGTGAAAGATATGGAGGGTATCCAAAACCGTGCTGCGCAATTCCCGCCAACGGCATTGCATGTTGTTTCCATACAACGTGTCCTGCATCAGCCGCTTCCACCAAATCGGCATGTCCACAGCGCAATAATCCGGCTCGTTGAAATGCCAGCCTGTCGGCGAGGGCGCATCGCAATAATCTGCCCCGTGCCAGCCGCCATTGAAGTCCCAAGAGGGCCCCATCTTGAGCTTGCCGCCCTTGCTGTCCCTGTCCTTGGAAAAATAGGTCGACAGCCAGTAGGCATCCACATTCTTGGCCAACTCATTGAGGATGAAGTAGTCGATGAAGGACCGCTCATTCGCAAACCGCCGCCAACCCAGCGCCGTGTCCGCAAAAATCGGTCCATTCAAGGCGGTCTCAAAGCTATCGACATAGAGTTGGATATAGTTTTGTTGTGCAGGCTGAATGTTCGTTTCCTTGGGCTCGATGCATTGGAAATTGATGACATTGTTGTAGGGCGCGGTCTGGTCTGGCGGATAATTGGATTGCCAATATGCGCCGCCGATCCAGTCGATCTTCACAATATATCCACCCGTGAGTTGGTCGCCACTGAGGTCATTGTTCGTGAGTTTGGAGATGTCGACGCGATTGGAGTCGCGCTTGATCGACTCCGTGATCTCATAGATTCCATGGTAGGCACCATCCAAAAACACCTCGCAATATTTGCCACGCACGGCATAGACCCCCATGTCTCGGCTGAGCGCATAGGCAAGGTGATTGCGCATGCAGCTCTTGTCGCTGTAGGGCGCATACAAAATCCAATCGTTCTCGATCGGCAATCCCAAGAGGCTGGTCTCCAGGTTGGAGCCAAATGAATCGCGGGTCTCAAACCGGTATTGTTTCTGGGCAAAACTCTGCGAGCTGTTCCCGCGCACCTCGATCCCGATCCATCCGTCGTAGGCATTGGGTGGATCGGTGACATGGTTGATGTTGCCGAGCCCATTGTCGATGATGCGCATACGTGCCATGATCTTGGGGTCGTTCACAATGGTCTGCCCGTTGGTGTTGATGAGGACGATCGGCAGGTTGGTGGCAGACACGTTGAAGTAAGTCGCAGGTTGATTGCCAAAGGTGATCGACCAACTGAAAACAAAGCCGGTGTCTGCGCCCGCCAAGTCGGCCACGCGCAGGAACCAAGTGCCATTGCCGTTTTGCAGATTGTTGACCAAGCCCATCTGTCCAGAGGGCTGAAAAGTCCCCGTCCATGGCGCCACACCCTGGCTGATCGTCAGCGGTGCATATTGGTTGAGGCAGGTATTGGTAAAATTGTCATCTCCCCCACCCTGCCGTGAGATGAGCGCGGCCGTGGTGCCGTCGGGCGCCACGAGCGTGATCTCCAAATCGGAATTGTAAGTATGCACCAGGTCAATGCAAACCGTCTCCAAACCAAAGCCGATCGTGTCGATGTTGGCGGGGATCAAGCCCGTGACCACAAGCGGGATGTCGATCGTCGCCACGTCATGGATGGGCCCGCTGCCGCCGGTAAAGGTCTGGGCCTGGGCGCTAGGAAGTGCGCCCAAAGCGAAGAAAAGCGCGGTCAGGAGTGTTTTGAACAAGGAAATGTCGGCAGAAATTCTCATCGTCGATACACGCAATTGCAAATACAATGCATGATCGTGAATTTTGGGGGGATGTGCAAGGGGGGCTTGCCTTGAGCAGGTGAAATCGTTAACTTTGTTTCCATGGACGGTCATGCACCAAGGTACATCAATCCGTACACGGATTTTGGGTTCAAAAAACTCTTCGGGGAGGAGGGTAACAAAGACCTATTGATTGATTTTTTGAATCAGTTGTTGCCCGCACGCCATCAGATCGCCTCACTGAGTTTTCGCAATGTGGAGATGCTTCCAGACCTATCTGAAGAAAGGAAGGCATTTTTCGACATTCATTGCATTTCTTCCAAAGGCGAGCACTTCATCGTGGAAATGCAAAAGGCCAGCGTCAAGTTTTTCAAGGATCGTGCCTTGTTTTACACGACGATTCCGATTCGTGAACAAGCCGCAAAAGGTGCAAAGTGGGACTTTGAACTCAAGACCATTTACTTCATAGCGATTCTTGACTTTTTTTATGACGAAAAGGAAGAATTGGCCAAATTCCGACGAGACGTCAGCCTCAAGGATCAAGATTGCGAGGAGTTTTTTGACAAGCTACATTTCAAATTCCTGCAAATGCCTGCCTTCAAAAAGCAAGCGCACGAGTTGGAAACACACTTCGACAAGTGGTGTTATTTCATGAAAAACTTGGAGTCACTGGACGAAATCCCGCAGATACTGAACGAGCCCATTTTTGAGAAGGCCTTTCATACGGCAGAGTTAGCGGCCTTCACGCGTGCGCAGCGCGATGCCTATGAGCAGAGCGTGATGGATTATATCGGGGTCAGGGAGGTTGCGGTGACTGCAGCTGAAGAGAAGGAACGACACTTGATCAGAGAATTTTGGAAAGCAGGTGCGTCGCTAGAAATGATCTGCACAGCCACTAAAATGGATGCTGCGCGCGTTCAGGAGATCATTGCCGGATTCGAGCAAGCGTAGAAGCCATTGCGAGAAATGGGATCTCTAGGAAAACCTGGAATCCAAGCGCTGAACTGCAGACAAGATCGCGATATGATTGATATACAGTCGATACCGGTTGAAGAAGGGACGGAAGTTGGAATGAGCGGAATCATTTTTTGTTTTGTCGGATGTTGCTTGTAACTTCACCTTGCTATCAGATGATCTTTCAAGAATTAACTTTAACTTCCATGAAAAAGCTCTCCCTTCTAATCCTATTGATTGCCTTTGCTTCAGCCACCTTTGCCCAATATCCCAATTGGGGTTGGGGACCAGCAATTACGGTCTCCCAAAATGGGAATACGCTGAACTGCTCGGTATTTGATCCGTTTTTGAATACGAATCGTACGACGACGATTTCGAATGTCGACAATTATCAAAATGTGGATGGCGTATTGGCCTACGTAACTCCCGGCGGAACCGTGGGCGGTGCTACATACGACGTGAATCTAGGGACTTGGGAACAAACAACTTTTAGCAGCAATGCAGGCAATACGATTCAAAACTCGGCAGGTGTCATCGCGTGGGTATCTGCTGCTGGCACGGTAGGTGGTGCGGTATATGATGCAGCACATAGGACTTGGGAAACCACGGTTTTCAGCAGCAACGCGGGCAATACAATTCAGAATCGGGATGGTGTGATCGCTTGGGTTTCCACTGCAGGTACTGTCGGCGGTGCAGTCTATGACCCTGGTCATCGGACATGGGAATCCACGGTCTTTTCCAGCAATGCTGGAAACACCATCATCAATCGGGAGGGCGTCATCGCTTGGGTTTCCATAGCAGGTACTGTGGGCGGTGCGATCTATGATCAAGGGC
>JANMIM010001321.1:0-2111 GCA_031375795.1 Bacteroidota bacterium | reverse complement strand
GTCAGGAATTCGAAGAGGCGATCCTTGAGCCGTTTGCTGTGGCAGCGATTCACCCAGTAGACCTGGTCGAGTACCGGCCACTTGTGTACGATGTAGCGCAGGCCAGTGGCGCCATACTCCCGCAGTTGGGGCAGGGCCTCGGCGAGGGTCTTGGGCTGTGTCGTGGTGACGATGGCCTCGGCGTTGAATTGAAATCGGGGGGCAAATTGCCGATGGATGCGGTAGCCAAGCTCCATGTCCTCCCCACCGTAGCGGTTGATGGCCTCGTCAAATCCCTGGCAATCGAGGACAAATTTGGCAGGGAGCGCGGTATTGGGTGTGATGAAGTAGTGAAAGGGCACGTCGGCGCCGTGGGCATACTTGGCGACACCGCGCTCAGATGTGTAGCGTACCCAGACGTTGCGCGACTGGTTGTGGTAATGCACCGTCCCGATCGAGACCGTGTAGCCCTGCTCCAGGATCCGCAGGTGGGCCGTCAGGAGGTCGGGGGCCGCCTGCATGTCGCTGTCCATGAACAAGACATAGGTGCCTGTGATGTAGGGCAAGGCCAGGTTGCGGGTCGCCGAACGCCCCCGGTTTTTTTTCTCAGGGTGCTCCAAGACCCGCAGCGGATAGGAAAATCGCACCTGAGACAGCCATTCGACCGTGCCGTCGGTGGATCCGTCTACCCCCACCAGCACCTCAAAATCGGCTCCGACCACCTGATTCAGGGCAGCGAGACAACTTTTCAGTTCGGGTAGGTTGTTGTATGTGGGGATGACCAGACTGAACAACATCGCGCAAAAATACATTTCAGGGGCATAGAGACGAATTTTTTTTGCACGTATGGCAGGAAGTCCCGCTGATCGATGGGGCAGGGCGGGTTTGGGGCAATGCAGGCAGCCTTGTCGAAGAATCCGGGCGCTGCGGACGGCAAGGCGAGTGCCGATTGGCCTTGGGACCCAGATTGCTCGTTTTGTTTGCTGCGGTTTCTTTTTTCCTATCGAAAAAGCCCTAAATTTGGCTCCTCATTCGTTTGGATTCAAATAGGATATTCGCATGCCACAGATCACCATCGACGGTAAGGCATTTTCTTATGAAGGGCAGCCGATGCTGCTCCAATTTGCCCTCGACCATGGCGTCGAGATTCCTTATTTCTGCTACCACCCCGCCATGAGCATCCCCACCAACTGCCGCATGTGCTTGGTGGAGGTCGGCTACCCCATGACCGACCGGGCGACAGGTGCCTTGAAATACGATGAAAAAGGCGAGTTGATCGTGAATTGGGGCCGCAAGCCTGCCACGGCTTGCAACACACCCCTCTCACCCAATCTCGTCGTGAAGACACACGCCAGCAGCACGGTCGTCGACGACTACCAAAAAGGCGTGCTCGAATACATGCTGGTCAACCATCCGCTCGATTGCCCCATCTGCGACCAGGCCGGCGAATGTCCCTTGCAAATCTGGACCTATAAATACGGTCCCGAAGGCTCACGCTACGAGTCGAGCAAGGTCCACAAGCCCAAGCGCGTGGAGCTCGGCCCCAATGTCGTGCTCGACGCCGAGCGCTGCATCAATTGCACCCGCTGCGTGCGCTTCACCGAGGAAATCTCCAAGACCGATCAGCTCACGATCGTAGGCCGTGGCGAGAAAAACTATCCAAGCACTGGCCCAGGCCAGATCTTCGACGATCCATATTCCATGAATACGATCGACATCTGCCCTGTGGGAGCCTTGACCAGCAAGGATTTCCGTTTCAAGGCACGTGTCTGGGAAATGGCCTACACCCCCGGGGTGTGCACAGGCTGCGCCAAGGGCTGCAACATCGACGTGTGGGTGCGTGACAACAAGGTGCTGCGCCTCACCCCCCGCGACAACGCGGAGGTGAATCAATACTGGATGTGCGACGCCGGCAGGCTCGACATCCACAAGTTCAACGTGGACCGCGTCTCTGGACCCCGTGTGAAGGGCGATGTGCCCGTGCCATTTGAGGCTGGCATCGACAAGGCTGCCGAACTCATGAAGAAGTGGGAGGGCACGATCCATTTCATTGGCTCGTCGCGCGCCTCTTTGGAGAGCAACTATGCTTTGAAGTCGCTCGCCAAGAAACTCGGCGGCAACCACCGCATCTT
>JANMIM010001315.1:0-11028 GCA_031375795.1 Bacteroidota bacterium | reverse complement strand
AATAAAATACCCCTTTCCCCATGTTGTCACCGAACGGGCAGCTCATGCCTTCACTTGGGAATTTGATTTGGCGCTGTTTTTGAAAATGGTGCTCGATGGGTTGACGCTCTCAGGTTTTGGCCGAATCTTATGCCTGCTTCGGGAAATGTTGTGCCTCGGCATGAATGACCGAAGCAGTGCTTGCGGTCCCCTCATTCACGCGCTGCGACCCATTCGTCCGCCCATTCCACCAATCCCTGCCACCGCAATTCGCCTTTGGAGACGGCAATCACCATCTCATACCGCGTGTCGAGGTCTGCGCGGATGTCCAGGCCCGCGCCCAGGAGCATCAGGCGGTAGAGGGTGTAGGCGATGCGCTTGTTGCCGTCGACAAATGGATGGTTGATGGCGAGGCTCTCGAGCAAGGCCGCTGCTTTTTCCTGGGGCGTGGTGTACAACTCGATGTTGCCAAAGGTCTGGTAGGGCCGCGCCATGGCCGACGCCAGGCTGCCCATGTCGCGCAGCCCATGCGCGCCCCCAAACGTGTCCACGAGCTGTGCATGCACGCGCAAGGCGATCTCGGTCGTGAGTTTCATTGGGCGAGGCGAGAGAGGAGTGAAGCGTCTTCCGCAAATATTTTTGCCAAGTCACTGACCTGTTGCTCGGCGACTTTTGTTTTCAGCAAGTGAATGGCTTGCAATACTTGTGGCAGCATCGCATCAGGGATGTATTCCAGTTCTTGGGCGATTTCATCGAGGAGCTCTGTGCGGGACATGGATTTTTTGGATTTGATGCAAAGTTAAGCAAGGCAACGATTCCGAATACCATCAACAATGAAAACGAAGCCCGGTGAGCAGCGCTTTGGGTCTACTGGCCGCCAGGTATCACAAAGGGTTCCAAATTTGCATTGATGATATTGTTCACCTTTTGTAAGTCCTTGTAGTTCCCAAAGTTTACGCCTGTGATCACGATTTCCTTGCCGCATCGCTCCGTTTGAAAACGAAATATCTCTGACCCCTCGTCGGTGGGTCCCACGCCTGCGGGTGCCCCAGCAGAGCATGCAGCTTCAAAAATCTCGGTCAATTGCGTGATCCCGGCTGGTTTCACCTTGGTAAAATAGGCCCATAAGGGTGGGACTACGCTGTCGGCACTGTGGAAATAGAGGCTTCCATCGGCGTAAATGCGAGAGGCTCGGCTCTCGGTTGCTCCTGGGTGCTGCACCACCTGCTCCAACAGCGGCAGCTGATTCAGGTGTTCCGCTTTGAGCCCTTGTTGATCTTTGATAAATGGGACAACCATGGTTTCAACTTGACATTTGGAGGAAAAAAACAATAGAGACAAACTCAAAATGAGCATCATGGGTTTGAAATTCATATTATTTTCCAAGGCTTTGAGGTAAGTTGTTTTGGGGCGTCTGCAAATGTGGAATAATGTGCAGCCTGCACGGCGTTGCCGCCAGACATGATGCGGTTGTCAGATCCGACGACTGCTCCAGTCGGCACACCAGCGTCTTTGGCAAGCTGATCGTGGTCTGCAAGCGATCTTGTTTTGTGGACCGGCAGCAGCATACTCCTGCGTATTCTTGGATTGGGTATCCTTGTCGTCGTGCGCTTTCATAGTTTTAACCCTGATGAATCGGAACAAAATTGCCCTTGGCGGAGGCTTTCTCTCCAAAAATTCAATGATACGTCATTTTCGTGGGAAATACAAAGGAAATGTCGAACAAATTCCCAGGCTATCAAGGCAATGGTTGCTGCGACTCACTTGAATATTGCGACCTTTGCGCCAGATACCACACCATCAATTCCCGCTGCATGTCGGCTTCCTTGATGTCCTCCGCCAAGACTTGCCGGTAGCTCAAGTGCTTGATGTCCATGCAATATTGCACCAGCAACCATGCCTTGTAGTAGGGCATGACGGCGCCACTGCCATCTGCAAAGTCGATCCAATCTTGGTGATCGGTCGCCAAGGTCTGGACCAGGTGGTCGATGTTTTTGCGCAGGTCGATTTGGTCGTGGCCACGCCGCGCAATATATTCCGGATATCCTTCAGATTTCCAAATCGGAATGTCGGCGATGGGCGGCGAATACCAGAGACCCAGGGCGTCATATTGCAGGCAATGGACGGCCTCATGCGCGAGCAGCTGCGTGAGATTCCAATTGCGGCCATTGACTTCCATCTTGTTTTCAGCATAATGAGGCAGCCCGCGCAGGGCCACAATATTGTAAAAGCCCCAACCAAATGCCTCTCCACGCACCTTGGCCATGCATTCAGGGTAGAGCGAGTTGTCGTCGAGGCAAATCTTCAAATGTAGGTCGGGATTGTAAAATTCGCTCGTTTTCAGAAGCGTAGCTGCATCGTCCAGTGCAGTCAGCAAGCCCGGCTGCAGGGCTTGGTCATGGTAGATTTCAAAATTGCCGTGCGGCGTGTGCCTTGCATAGCACAGGGAGGGATTGACTGCCAAGACAATAGCCAATGTGGCGATCAAGAGTCCTGCCGCTGTGAGACCAAGCGTCCATTTTTTGATTTTCTTTTTCATTGCAATGCATTTCCGCGTGCGAATGCGATACGGGAATGTCGGCCGCAAGGTTTTGTCATGGGCATTGGACTCGATCAGCTGACAAGATGTATTGTCATTCGATCAAAAGGTGCTGCGCCAGCGGGATGGTCACTCGAAGTGACAGGCAATTTGGCCTGTTGCTCAACTTCGCGTTAAGCATAATATTCAATTCCCTCAATCCCAATCGTCGCCTTCAAAGGTCTTGGTGGAATCGGCCACCAAGCGGTTGATTTCGCCGATTTCCGCATCCGTAAGGTGCCGCCATTTCCCCACCGCGGTGTCGAGCCAAATGTTCATGATGCGCACGCGCTTGAGACGTGTCACACCGTAGTCCAAGTACTCACACATGCGCCGGATTTGCCGGTTCAGGCCTTGCGTGAGGATGATCTTGAATTCGTTGCGGCCCGTTTTCTCCACCACGCACTTGCGGGTGACGGTATCCAGGATCGGAATCCCATTGCGCATTTTGTGCAGGAAATCGGGCGTGATGGGCCGATCGACCGTGACGATGTATTCTTTTTCGTGGTTGTTGCGGGCCCGCAATATTTTGTTCACGATGTCGCCGTCGCTCGTGAGGAAAATGAGTCCTTCGCTGGGCTTGTCGAGGCGTCCGATCGGGAAGATGCGCTTGGGATAATGGATGAAATCGATGATGTTGTTGCGCTCGACCTTGGTATCGGTGGTGCAGACGATGCCCACGGGCTTGTGAAAGGCAAGGTAGACATGCTTGTCCTTGGGCGCCGATATCAGTTTCCCATTCACCCGCACCTCATCGCCCGCCACGACCTTGGTCCCCATCTCGGGCACAACGCCGTTGATCGTTACGCGCCCTTCCTCGATCAATTTGTCCGCCGCGCGGCGCGAGCAGAAACCCACCTCACTGAGGTATTTATTGATGCGGGTGGACTGATTTTCCTCCATTTCCTTGAGCTTGGCAGACGAGAGCATGATGCTGTGCTCGTGACCAGGCTCAAAACTAGGCATTCCGATTTGTTCTCACAAACCGTGCGCACAGTTTCAGCAGGGCGATCCCTGCATCAACGTCCTTCAGACCGCTGGTTTGTTCACGCTCACGATGATCTCGTTTCTGCGACCAAAAAGCTGGAACGGAGGATTGTAGCCAAGAAATCGGAAATGACCATTGTAGGCTATGCCTGCCGCTTGGAGCGCGACCGCCAGCTGATCTGCATATTTTTCGATTCCTCTGTCTGATGCGAATCCGCCAAATGTAAGCGCGGCCACATATTCTTCCGGTTGCGAGACAATCTTCACATCTGCGTCCTTGGGTCTGGGCAAATTGCCGGGATTGTAGTCCGCGGGCATCACAAAACTCATCGTGGCCGTAGATTCCTGCACGTCCATGTGCACGGGCGAGGTCATCGCGATCGACTCGTTGTTTTCATTGCCTCCAAATATGAATCCCGCCAGTTTCCTGAAATCAGTATTGCCCAATTGGCTATAGGTTTTGGCGGATGAAGTGATCGTAGCCATCGTGACCGATGGATAATGCCTGATTTCGAAGCCCTGCTCTGTGCGCAGCACCGTGTAGGGCTGGGTTTCCGTTTTTTCATTGGAGAAGATGAAATAGACTTGGGAGATGACAGCGATGCCGACCACGACGCCCGTGATGATGTAAATCGGTTTCATGTTGCAAATGTTTCACTTGAGGCAATGGGATTCTGTTTTTGAATGGGGATCAATCGTCGTCGCCATCGTCGTCACCACCTTGAGATGGAAAGCCAGTCTCTCCGCCGGTGGGCGCAGCGGCTCCTCCATTGAGCTCGGTATGTCTGATCGGACCGCCGAGATAGCCCGTGCGCGCTGCCATTCCAAAACTCAGGAGGGAAATTGCCAAAACTGCGATGGCCGTGTTTTTGATCAGTTCGGGCTTGCGCAAGGTCAAGAATGTCCCCGCCATGCCGGCAATCCCCAAGATGATGAGGGTGATCAAGGTGTAAATCGCGAATTCTTCGTGCGCCTCGATGGTGCTTTCAAGTACGCCGGGAAAGCCTTCGACCTCTTCCTCCGCGCCTTCGCCAGTGAGGTAGGCAATCACGGCACCGATGCTTGACAGCACAAAAATGCTGTAGGCAGCAATCTTGGTGGTATCGCTTTTTGCATATAGTCCGTGTGCCAAGACGAGGGCGCCCAACATCGACCCAATGATGGGCAAGTGGTTGATGAGGAGGTGGATATGTGCTGCGTCCATAATATGTTTGATTGAAGATTGAATCAGGTGGTAGAGAGGATTTTAGCCAGACTTTTTGAACTTGAGTAGATGGTCAAATGTCGCAATCATGCATGGCAATCATGTACATAATTCCATCCAATCTTTATATCCATCGCAGATGATTGCCCAATGCGTGGTGGGTAATAATCGGTCGCCGCTCACCAGAGCGGCGATGGCCCCCAGGGAACCGATCAGCAGCATGGCAAGGGCCGCTTGCTTGAAAAAAGGCTTGTGAACAACCAAGGCGAGGAGTTCAGCCAAGAATCCGACCAGCAAAAGCGCGATCGGAAAATGAATGAGCATGGCATGAAGATGCGTGGCAGATGGCATAAGGCATTTTTATGCCACAAATTTCGGCGGTCAAGAATGAACTTGCGCTTTGGACTTCCTTAAGATTGGCTTAAGGTTGCGGTGCCTCAGCCATTGTCATAGGCCGCCTGCAAGGCCGCAATATCGAGTTTGGCCATCCCCATCATCGCTTGCATGGCTGCCCTTGCCTTTGCTGGCTCGAGACCGCCGATCAAGCGGCCCAGCGCTGAGGGAACAATTTGCCAAGTGACCCCAAATTGGTCTTCCAACCATCCGCATCGCCCTGGGTTCTTGGCCCCCACCGAGAGTTTTTCCCAGAGCGAGTCGATTTCTGCTTGTGTTTCGCAGTTCACAAACAGCGAGATTGCCGGCGAGAATTGAAACATGGGGCCGCCGTTCAAGGCCATGAAGGTTTGGCCCTCGATTTCAAAAGTGCCCGACCATACCGCGCCTACGGGCCCGTGTGCACCCTCGCCAAAGTGCGACAAACTCACGACACGGGAATTGTTGAACACGCTGACGTAGAAGTTGATGGCCTCTTCGGCATTGTTGTCAAACCAGAGAAAGGGAGTTATTTTTTGCATCCTATTGTGATTTCTAAATGAAACGCATTCGAATCTATGAACGACCGCAAGATAGGAACGAAATCCTGACCTGAAGCTGTGCAAAAACGTCAATGCAGCGGGGTGATCGCGACATTCATCCGACCCTATCTCAACCAAAACAGGGCCATGATCGATACCACCATTCCCAAAATCCCGACCACGGATATCAAAAACAGGACATCGGCCGTCTTCTCGAGTTGCATTTCCTGACGCGGCTTTTGGGCGCGGATGGACAGGAAGGAAAGCACGGTCGACAAGGCGAGCAGCAGGGCAATCACCGACGCAAACTCATCGAGGATGCTGTTTTCGGTCTTGTTGGTGAGGTGCAGCGAGGTTACGACGATCAGGCAGAAGCCAAGCAGATTGGCCGAGGTGCCGAGGATATGTTGGGACGTATTATTGGCCATCGTGTGTGCGAATTGGATATTTCTCATTGCAAGGTAGGCACAAAAGCTGAGGCCATGCACAAAGGGAATTAACGCTTGGAAAATGGCCTGTAGGACCGGGTCTCGCGCATGATTTTTCCCGTCTTGAACCCAAATTTGGTCGCGAGTTCTTGCAGGCTGTCGGCCTTGAATTGCTCACAAAGTCGAATGGCGATCAGGGCGGCTGCCTTGGCATCGCTCTCGGCATTGTGGTGCTGCAATGCGATCTTGTAGTGCCGCGACACGTCGTCCAGTTTATGGCTGTAAATCGGCAATGTCTGCTTGGCCAATTGATATGTGCAGTGGTAATCAAATTCAGGATACTCCAATTCGGAGGCATCGAGCACGGCACGCAAAGCGCTGCAATCGAAGGAGGCATTGTGCGCCACGATTTGCAAGCCATCAAAATAGACGCGCAGGTCGTCCCATTGCTGCGCAAAGGTCTCCTTGTCGCGGGTATGACGGTCGGCGATCCCGTGCAATGCGGTATTGAAGCCATCGTAATAATTCGGAATGGGCTTGATCAAAATCTCGGTGGAGTCGATCAATTCGCCTTGGACGACGATCGCGACGCCGAGGGAGCAGATGCTGCTCCGGTTACTGTTGGCAGTTTCAAAATCGATGGCGACAAAATTCATGCACGCAGGGGCTTGAGGAAATCAATCGTTGGAGCTTCGGGAAATCGCAATTGCGGCCCAAGATTCGGGATTCTCTGCGTGAATTGCAAGTGGATTTTTTCGGCCCAACAATGGAAGAAGGCGATGAGCGACCTCGTTTCCGCACGGGGTAGCTCATCGCCTTCAGTTTTGCCGACGTGGGGCAGCCTTTTCAGCGCAACGTGGTGCACTTGACCCAAGCGGGGCTAAAACTATTCCGCAGCGCAATATCCCTCGCTCAGAGGCGCAGACCAGCACCGATTTGGAATCCAAATTGGCCGGGGAGGCCCATATAGCTCATGATGCTCGACTGCTGAGATTCCAAGGGGAGCGTTACGTCGCGGTTATTGCGACTCCCGAAATACCAATCTAGCAAATTGTAGGAAACACCCGCATCCAAAAATAGGTGCTCCGTCGGCAGCCACATCACGTGGGGGCGCAGGGTAGCATAGAGGCCGGCGTAATTTTCGACGACGGCAAAGTTCGTCGTTGTCATCGGCAATTCGACATGGCGCTTCCAATATGGCGTCGCCTCAAAGCCCAACATGGGCAGCCATTTCTGGGATTTTTGCTTCAAAAATCGGATCGAATAGGCATAGCGCGCCGCAAATTCCACCTGATGGCTATTGATGCCACTTGCCACAGCGCCCGTCGAATCCTTGATCGTGCTTTCTTGGTTTCGGATGCGGAAATTGGGGATGCTGACGGTCATGAAGTTGCCCTTTTTCGTTTGCCAGACGAAGGAAGGCACCGCTTGGATCACATCTTGCGTTTTGAGGGAATACTGCCTTCGGAGCGTGCCGTCGACGTAAAAGTCTTGTTGTGGATGCCGCGCAAAACTCGATTCGTTGCTCAGCATCAAGCCGTATTTGAAATTGACAGTCGGTACTTGTGCACCGAGCAGGGTCATCACGCAGAGACCCATGATCATGAAGGTGGTTTTCAACATAATGCTATTCCGTTTTTGCAAAGTTGCATGCATCTTGCAACGAGAACAATGCCAATATCCATGCACTATATCATGGCAAATCAGCGCGGCGCCTCATCGAGCCATACCAATTTGAGATCCTTGGGCGTCAAGTTCAAAATGTAATTGTGCGCCTTGGTTTCGACAATGATCAGCGGCTCGTCGATGTCAAATGAAATCACCGACCAATAATAGGCGAGTTCTTTGGGATTCGCCGTGCGCAGCTCGAATTTGTCCTTGCCGATTTCCTTGCGCAAAGCATCCCAGACAAGCTTGCTGTCCTCCTCGCTTTGCGTCATTTTTCCTTGCAATTTTTCCTTGTCCACGAGCAAAGTCATATTGCCGCCCTCGATTTTGCTGAGCGTCCCGATTTTTTGGAAGCGCTTCCACAACACCGGGCCGATGAAGGTAATGAAACTGTTCATGGCGTAGGTCGGCGTCTCGGTAAGCTCCTGCCTGATGAGCACCTTGGCCTTTTCCAGCGTCGCATCGTCGCAGTAGTTGTAGGTGACACCTTGCGGCACTTGCACGGTGTGCGTTTGCTGGGCAAATGCGGTGGAGGTGATGAGGGCTAGGAGGAGGAGTGTGTTTTTGAGCATTGTTTTGTGGATCAGAAAAGCAGTGCATTGAAGGGGAAATGGGAGGAAACTCAGATATGGGAGGAAACTTCATTCAAACCGTAAAGACATGGCGATTTTTTCCAATATGTCGATGTCGGATGGATTGATGTTGATGCTGCTGGTGTTGATCGAGAGCTGATAAACATAGCCTTTGTGCAACCATAGCGCAGTCAATGTGCGCATGTCTTTGTCGATTTCCAGAAACCCGGTCGAGTGAAAGTGCCAATGCAGGTCCACGCGTTGGAAAGGATGCACGCCTTCGCCGAACAATTCATTGCGATCGATTTTGGGCTGTAAGGTATCGTAGTGGGCTATGAAATCAGCGACGACGCCCTTCAGATCCTTGTTTTTGGATGGCTTTTCAGACGCAAAAAATCGGATGTATTCATCGCTGGGAGATTCGACCACAAACAGATAGCCGCCATCCAAATTGTTCATTGGTTCGCAAGATTTGGGATACCGAAGCCGAAATCCCTTGCCTTCCCACAACAGCCATTCGCCGTTGGCATCAAGATACGTTAGTTTTGGGTCTCCAAGCGTATCGGCCAATGTTGGGATGCGCGGTTTTTCCGGGACGACTGGTCGTGGTGGCATCAGATGCTTGAGAAGGGCCGCAGCTATCGCAGAACAGGGCCAAAACAACCATGACCACCAAAAGCAAACATGGTCGCAAGGATGTCGTGTATTGAAGATCTTTCATCGGCGAAGGATATGATTCGAGGGTAAGTTAGTGAATGCGGGAACACCATCCAAAATTTGAATTCGGTACGGCCGGGGTTGACGTACTTCCAGCCGTTTTGTGCAGCTACCAATTTGGCAGGTCTTGAAACCGTTGGAATTAGATTGCTTACAATTCGTCGATCTCGGCTTGCGTTAGTTTCGTAACCTCCATGATCAGCGCAATATCTAGGCAATTGTCTTTTAGTTTCTTTGCGATTTCCAACGTCGCCTGGCGGCGTGCTTGCTGATAAGCATATTCGATCACAGCATACCGATCGCGCCAAATTTTTAATCTACGAGGATCACGAAGCACTTCTTCAGGGAATTCAATGAGCACATTCTTGCGTGCTCCCTTGTCAAACAGTTGCTCAAAGCGATAGCCTGTAAATGGATCCACATCTTCTGCCTTAATTCCCATTCTTCTTCGATGAATCTATGGACAAAAATATGAAAAATTTGTATGCTTTGGTTTTCTTTGTGTTGTGTTTTTGAACAAAAACTGAAGCAAACCGATGACAACGATCAGGCTATCCTCCTCCGGAAGTTCAAAGGAATATTCGGTCATAGCCAGAATTTACGATTCTTGGGAACCTCACCCGTATAAATGCAGGCTGTTTCTTCCACCGTCTGCGCGATTTCCGCAGCTTTGTAGCCGAGCTCGCGCATGTCTTTGCTGTGATAGAGGACGATGCCCGAGATCAGCTTGCGAATGATCGGACCCACAAAGTTGTCGTCCCGCATTTTGGGATTGCCGATCAAGACCCATTCGTCGGGAAATCGGGCTTTGATTTGATCCAATGTCAATACTTGCATGAAGCTTCTTTTGGTGGCAAATATAAGCTTCTTGTTACAGTCTTGCAATCTTCACAATCTTTCGAACAAGGCGGTAGTTTTCATGGCTCAAAGCCAAATTGTAGAACCCATCAGGCAAGCCTGCAGGGAGTTCGATTTGGTGCACGCCGTTTATCTCCGAGGCACTGAAGCTGTTTTTTTGCACAACCCGCCCCTGCAAATCCATCAATTCCACCGTCACCACCCCCGACTCCGCGAGCCGATAGGCCACATTCACCCGATCCGTCGCCGGATTGGGCCATACCTCAAGCCCATTTGCCACACCTTCATCCACAGCGTTCACGGAACAGGGCAGGGCATTGATGTATTGCCAAATGTTGTCGCTGAGCAAAATGGATACATCTGAATTGTCACTTGCATTGCCCATGCGGATGAACACGAGGTTTTGGCTGGGCACTACGTTGATAAGCTGCCCATTTTTCCCGATCGCGGCATACATGTCGGCCGGTGCGGCTGGCGATAGTGGACCGGGAAATGAAAACTGCGAATAGGGGAGCAGATAACTCGATTGGCCGTTGAGCCACGTGAGGTAGCCGTAGCTGTTGTTGAGCGTCTGCGAAGGGTGTGTCATGTCATGGAAATAGGCGGTGTCGGTGAGGATCTGATTGCCATTCCAGTTTCCGCGGGCGAGCAATAGCAAGCCGAAACGCGCCATGCTGCGGGGCTTGCTGATGAAGAGATTGTTGTAGCCGCTCTGGATAAACTGCCCGGTCATGCCCGTCGGGATCTTGATTTTTTGGTTGATGTAACCATTGAGTGTGAGGCCCGTCGCGCTCTCGATCACGCTGTCGAGCAGCGTGTACACGCCCGTGTGGTAGGCCCAGCGCGTGCCCGCATCCGCGAGGTAGGGCAGGCAGGAGGGCAGCGTGCAGTTGGGGTCGCCCGCAGCCAATTCATCAAGGCCCGAGGTCATCGTGAGCTGATGCCGGATGGTGATTTTTTCCTCCTGCGCAATCGTCGCCGAGGACCAGCCCGCGCCGATGTAATGCGCGGTCGTGTCACCGATATTGAGGTGGCCTTCCTGCTGAGCGATGCCGACGGTGAATCCCGTCAAGGTCTTGCCCGCCGACGCCCAATACCAGAGGCTGTCGGCGGTAAATGTGCC
>JANMIM010001272.1:0-3168 GCA_031375795.1 Bacteroidota bacterium | reverse complement strand
CAAGAAATTGGTGCTGAACCGCTGATCGGCCCAGTATTAGACATTTGAATGGTCCCCGCCCGGGTTTCTGGGCGGGGATCGTTTGTTTGGGGGGTATCAATCATCGGGCTGCCATCAGGTAGGCCTTGGATGCTGAATCTGTTCATTGGCCCTGTACAGGATGGTGGCTTGAGTTGATGAGCGGGATTGCGGGTCGTTGTGCGATGACACGTTTGTTTGCCATTCATGTGTAATTGGCAAGGTTTTCGGGCTACATCGGAGCGGCCGGTTTTTGAAGGCATGGTTTGAATCGTCTTGGATGATGGTTGTGTGCATGTGATGCGCGATGGCGCATCGGCGTTGGGCATCGCGCCACGGTTCTATCAACATGTGACCGCACATCGGGTAGGCCGTTTACGCTCGGTGCTGCCACCACCGCCAGGTGATGCTTGACGGCCGAATCGCAACCTCGGTATCGCCTGCAATCCTGTCATTTGATCGAGCTGGCAAGCGCAGCTTGTGTCCCGGCTGGATGCGGCAACGATCGCAAGGAGCTCCGTCGACTGGAGAGCGTGACCCCGCGCATCGAAGATGGTGAAGCGGGGGGCTGCCCAAATCCAAACGATGGAAATGTGGCCCTGGAACGATAGCCGATGAAAAGCTGTGCAATGCTGCCTAGGCGGCCAAGGGTTTGGGGACCAAGTCCTTGCTTACAACGGCTGCAGGCCAAGCGGTTTGGGGATCGCTGCAGGGGCCTGTGGATCGGTGGCGGTCATGCCCGGCAGCATCTTGGAGATCTGCTCGTACTCGGGTTGCAGCACGTCAAATTCCTGACGGGAGGTTTCGATCTGATTGTACATGGTCTGAAACTGGGTGCTGCGGGCCTCCCAGGAGCTGCGGGCGGCACGTCTGGAGGAACCGGTGGATTGGGTGCGCCTGAGCCACAGATCGTTGGCAACGAGGAATTTGCGTAGGTTCTTGAGTTGGCAGAGGTGCCGACGGGTGGCGTGCTCGAACCGATGTGTCAGGTGGTCGATGCGCAGGTGGAGCAGAGTGTCTTGCTGGATGAGCGACTGCCGCCAATGGTTGGTGGTGTCTTGGATGGCTGTGATGAAGGATTGATGTCGCTCGGCGACGGTTTCAAACTTGGATTCGGAGACCTCGAGCAGTTGCATCCAGCCTGTCTGCACGTTGCGCATGTCTCTGGCTTCGCTGTCGGGCAAGCCATAGCGGCAACCTGCCATCAGGAGCATGGCCGCGATCAACCAACGGTATGGGAGGTGTAAATTCAGTGCCTTGGGTCCAAAAGTGGTCGCAAATCTTGCAATCCAGTGTGAAAATAAGGCATAGGATGGGGATTTCAAAGCCTTTGCAGCGAATTGCGGTCCACACCCACCGTGTCGCCCACGATGCCCCAGGTGATGCCGCTGAGGAACTGGTTGAGCATGGCGGTACAAGATTTGGCTGTGCAGGCATCGAGCAGCGGGATTTCGTTGCCGGCAAGGTTGGGGACGAATGCTGCAGCCGTGGCATCGAGCCGTGCCGCAAGGCTGGGGGCGGATTCATAACCCAAGCCGATCTGTGAACGCATGGCATTTTTGGCATGCTCGACTTCCAAAGTTTGAAATCCATTGCTGCGCACCTGCCGCAGCTGGCTCAGGGTCCACTCCGCGCACTGGAAGGCATTGTCGCCCACGATCTGGATCGCGTTGTAGCCGGGATAGGTTGCGACGTAGCGTGCCTCTACCCGCGTCGCCAGTTTGTCTTGCAGGACCAACTTGGTGCGCAGGCGCTGCTCGAGCATCTGCATCACGAGCCGCATCTGCACGGTGCTGGCAGACGAGGGGACGGGGCCTGTGAAAATGCCTGCCAGTGCCTCATTGCCCCTGGTTTCCTGCAACATTTTCACACGGCCGAGTTTGGGCGGCACGACGACGCGATCGACCTCGGCGCAAGCGCCCGTGGGCAGGGCATCGACGGTCTCGAGGAGCAAATCGGAGATTTTCTCGGCATCGATGGGGCCGATGGTGATGAGCCTGAGGTTGCATCGCTGGGACATGAGGTCGGTGAAGGTGGCTTGTGCCGTGGCACGGGCTACATCGTCGAGGCTGGCGGCATTGCCGCCAAACTGGCTCTGGGCGAGTTCGGGCCAAGCGGTCGCGATCGCTGCCTGCATCGCCTGCTGGCTGCGGTCGACGTCGATGGCCTTTTGTGCGCCGACACGTCTTGCCCGCAAGTTGTGGTAGGCGAGCTTGTCAAACAATGGGTCGGTGAGGCACTTGGAGAGCAGGTCCCAAGTGTTTTTGAGGTGTTCGGGCAGGCAATCCACCAAGACGACAGGGCCGTCTGTGGTTTGCAGGAATTCCATCGTGGCACCGGCGATTTCCAGTCGGCGCGCGAATTCGGCGGGGTTGTATGCGCCAGCTCCGCAGGTGAATGCTGCCTCGACGGCGAGGTTTTGTGCGGCATAGGAGTTCTCCTCGGGCCGCTGCCAGCCGAAGTGCAGGCGCATGTGGATGTAGTCGCGGTCTGAATACTGGTGCATCACGGTCATGCCGCTGTAGTCATAGACCAGCAATCCACCGACCCCGGCGCGCTCGGGCAACCGTGGCGCGCGCGGGCAACCGCTCAGCGCGAGGCCCAGCAGCACGATGGCCATCCAGCCGATCTGTCGGTCAAAACGCATTGTCTTGGGCATCAGGTGGCGCAAACTCAAAGCTGATTCTCCTATTTTTCAGTGAATTGTCGTCGTCGATTTCGGGGAATGCCTCGCCGTATGCCCGGAGGACGATTTGCTGGGCCGCGACTCCCATCTGCTCGACCAGCAGGCTGCGCACTTGCTTGGCACGGGCGATGCTCCATTGGTAGTTTTTCACGCCATCGCCGAGTCCTTGGGAGAAGCTGTTGAGAAAAATGCGCTTTTGGGGCTGGGTGCGCAACATTGCTGCGACATCGGCGAGCACAGTGCTGCTGACCACGTCGGGAACGCCCTCGTCGGTGACGAAATAGACCCTGAAGCGGGCCAATGTGGCGGCGTCGATGTATTTGGTCGGGGGCGGAAGGCTGTCCTTGCCATCCTTGGGGGTCGGGACCGGGGCGACGCTGGCTATGGCGCCCGAGCCCGTCGGTGCCGTGAAAACCGAGTCGGCGGCTAGGTCGGCGATGAGTGTGGAGTTGATGAGCAAGCCC
>JANMIM010001269.1:0-1629 GCA_031375795.1 Bacteroidota bacterium | reverse complement strand
CGGCCAGAGGCCACCTATGTCGGCTATTATTTCGACACCGATTGTGAGGGCGACAAGATCAAGGCCAAGAGTCCGTACTGTACCTTTGAGTTGTACTTCGTTCCCGCCACCAAGGCCTACCAAATGGGCAATGTCATCTGCGGCTAAGCCGATCTCCCCATGTCAGCACGCATCATCATCATCCCCACACCCATCGGCAACCTCGAGGACATCACGCTGCGGTCGCTGCGCTTGCTGCGCGAAGCCGACCTGGTCGCCGCCGAGGACACGCGCACGACGGGCAAGCTGCTGAAGCTGCTGGACATCGAGCGCCCCCTCACGGCCTTGCATGCCCACAATGAACACCACAAAGTGAAGTTCATCCTGGACAAGGTCGCCCAAGAGGGCCTCACGCTGGCGCTGGTCTCAGATGCCGGCACGCCCGGCATCTCCGATCCTGGATTCCTGCTGGTGCGCGAGGCCCTGGCACGTGACATCGTCGTCGAGGTGCTGCCCGGGCCCACGGCATTCGTTCCCGCACTGGTCGCAAGCGGTTTGCCATGTGACCGGTTTGTCTTTGAGGGCTTCCTGCCGCAGAAAAAAGGAAGGCAGACCCGCCTCAAGGAATTCCATGCAGAGACCCGCACGATGGTTTTTTATGAATCCCCGTTCAGGATCCTCAAGCTCCTCGAGGAGTTTGCAACCCACGTCGGGCCAGACCGGCAGGTCGTTGTCGGCCGGGAATTGACCAAGATGCACGAGACCTACTACCGAGGCACGGTGCGGGAAGTGATCCAAAAATTGGAAGATGGAGTTGTCAAAGGCGAATTTGTGGTGGTCCTCGCTGGCAAGCCGTAGGCCCTACCGCCTGGTCTTGCTCTCGGGTCTCTTGCTGGCGGCGTCCTTCCCGCCCTCACCGCTCAATTATTTGATCTATGTGGCCTTGGTGCCGATGATGGTGCTTTTTGAGAAAGGCCAATTCCCTGCGCGCGCCCAGGAAGACTTGCTGTTGCTCCCCTTCAAGCGCGTGTCTGTGATCGCTTGGCGCATGCTCACGCTGCAGTTCCTGTGGCGCGACAGCCGCAAAGGCAAGGCCCTGTGGCACTATCCCGCCCGTGATATCTCTGCCAATGCACAGCTTTTTCGCTACAGCTATGTGGCTTTTGTAATCTGGAACCTGCTCTGCTGCTACTGGATCATGCTGGCTGCGCTCGGGGTCGGCAGCGTCGCCGAGGGGCTGGTAAGCTTCGTGGCGGGCCTGCTGGCAATAGCCGTCAATCCGATGCTCATGTCGATCCCCTGGCAGCTGCATGCCCGCTTGCGGCGCCTCATGTCGCCTGCATTCGGTGCCCTGGCACTGGTGCCTTTGTGGTTGACATTTGAATACCTGCACCTCAATTGGGAGCTCGGCTGGCCCTGGCTCACGCTGGGCAATGCGCTCAGCTTTCATCCAGAGATGGTTCAGTATGCCGAATACACGGGCGTCTTGGGAATCTCTGCCCAGATCTTGCTCTGCAATTGGCTGCTGTATGTCGTGCTCAGGTCGCTGCGAACCAAAAAAGTGCTGGCTGGCATCTGCCTTGCGGCAGCCATTGCCTTGTTTGCAATTCCCTATGTGCTCCAAGGCCCGCTCACCGACCCCGACCGACC
>JANMIM010001232.1:0-3593 GCA_031375795.1 Bacteroidota bacterium | reverse complement strand
ATCTTCAACGGTTTGTTTGCCTCAGGCACCAAAACCAAGGTCTCGGCACACAACCAGTTGTTTGCGAGCACCATGGCGCAAGCGCGGAATGAATTGAACGCCTATGTGAATGCCAAGAAGTTTTATGTGCCCGGCACGCAGGGCTGGGCGACGGGCCTGCGCATCCTGGGCTGGATTTTTGTCCTGACCACGTTGGCGACCTTGGGCATGGAGCTTTTTCAGTTCACCTCCTGGTTTGCCGGGCGCTGGGAGATCCCGTTTGGATGGGGGATGTGTACCTTCATGCTCTTTGCATTTGCGCGTATCATGCCTCGCAAAGCTGGATTTGGCTTGGACCAATACAAAAAACTGGTGGGCTTCCAGGAATTTGTTTTGCGTGCAGAAAAAGACAAGTTGGAGCAATTGGTGAATACGAACCCCGATTATTTTGGGATGACGCTGCCCTATGCGATCGCCTTAGGGATCGCGACCAAGTGGGTCGAGCAATTTGGTCCATTGCTCACTGCACCGCCTACCTATTACCACACGACGAATCCTGTGAACAACGTCGACTATTGGCAGCGGCAACAATTTGACCAGATTTTGCGGCGGCAGCTGGACACGATGGCCCGCAATTTCAACTCCACGCCACCGTCGAGCGGCGGCGGCAGTTACTCCAGCGGTTCCTCCTATTCCTCCTCGTCGAGAAGTTATTCGAGCTCCGGCAGCAGCGGTGGCAGCAGCTACAGCTCGGGGAGCGGCTACTCCGGTGGCGGCTACGGCGGCGGCGGCGGCAGCAGTTGGTGATCTCCTGCCATTCCCCACATTTACCCGCCACCAACCAAAGCAGGGGAGGAAAGCCCAGCGATCCGACATTTTTCCACAAGCAGTTTCTGCGCCGCATATTTCATTATTTTGCGTGCTTGGTTACCAATATTCTACATCCATGAAAAACCTAAGTTTGTTCTTGTTTGCCTTCTTGTTGCTTTTTGCGATGAGCGCCTGTAAATCCGACAGCAAATCGGGCGAAGGTGAGGACACTGAAACCGAAGAGGAAGTGGTCGACGACCTGCCAGATGACGGCGGCACGACCCTGAGCACCTGGGAGGGCCATAGCGCCAAGGAAACGGCAGGCAACGACGGGAAATGGGTTGCCTCGATCGCATTTGGCGAAGAGCTCACGCTGCTCAACGAGACCGAGACAGACGCCAAGACCAGCAAGGTCTATGAAAAGGTGAAATTGCTCGATGGCAAGGAAGGCTGGGTGCGTGCCGACTTCATCGCCAAGGATGCGGCACTCGCGGCAGTCACAGCGGATGCGCAGATCTACAAGCGCCCCGGGATCAGCAACATCAGCGACGACATGGTTTTGGCGGGGACCGTGGTCGTCGTCAAGGGCCACAAGGATGAATTCTCTGAATTCATCGCCCGCAACGATGCCGCCAACAAGCGCAAGGAGGGATGGCTCCTTGGCGAGAAATCCCTGACCACCGACGAGACCGACGTATCGGCAGCCTTGCTCTATTCCAAGGCCATGAACGAGAAAGTGCCCGCCAAGCGCCAGGAAAAACTAAAGCAGGTCGTCGCCAATTACCCCAACAGCGTATTTGCAAAGACCGCCCAAAACGCCCTCGACGCAGCAGATGCCAGCGCAGACCTCGCCGAGGACGAGCTCATGATCACCGGCGAAAACGTGAACGTGCGCTCGGCGCCCGACGTCACCCAAGACAACAAGATCTTCCAGGTCAGCAGCGGCGATGTCTGCAAGATCCTGGAGCGCGGCGACATGGACGAGATCGGCGGCAAGCTCGATTATTGGTACAAAGTCAGCGCCAAGGGCCAATCGGGCTGGGTGTTTGACACATTTACCTCGAAAGCCCAGTAAGCCCGGCTGCCCGACCCGCCGTGACCCGCTCAGAAGCGGGGAGCTGCAGCATCTCCCATCAAAAGGTGCAAAAATCAATGCACCCTTGAGGTAAGAATCTTGTGCGCCATGAGGATTCCGTTTTGCGATTTGGTCACGGACTGGCTGGCAGATGTGCTAAGTTTGCGGCGTGGATGCGTAAGATTGTGCCAGCAAGCCTTGGCAATTGTCCCGTCTTGGATCGACCTTTCAACATGTCAATTCAAGGAAACATGAACATTGCATTTTCGGACTTGTATGGGAAAAAGATCGCCTTGCTGATTTGGTATCACAATGAAAACGGGGACCATGCCGCTGGCTTGGTGAATGGCACGGGATTCCTGCACGACGGGCAAATGGCCATACACCGTGGAAGCCTGCTGCCGCCGATGCCGATCCCGTTGGCGATGGTGTGGCGGGCCAAGGAAGTGCCCGCCGAGCTCAAGGACATCTTGCGGATGGCCGATTTTTGCATCCAAGGCACCGTCCACGAGCTGGGCCTGCTCGGCAAGCGCGAAGAAGAGTGGGTTTGGGCCTGAGTCTCGGCAGGCACGGAGGTGAACCCTCACCATCTTTTTTGGGTGCGGATGGAGCCAAATCGGATCTTGCAAATGCATGCAACGGTGCGTTTTGGGCGCATGTTTTTTGTCAAACATTCGTAGATTTGGCAGACCGAACGTAGATTGCTGGATGCATCTGAGCATTCCTGTTTTTTTTGACCAACTTTTACTGAATAGATCAAGCACTTACCTTATGAAAGACGAAAACACGTTGCGCATTTCGAGCGGAGCACCCTGGGAAGAATCTGTCGGCTACTCGCGTGCCGTGCGCAAGGGAAACATGATTTGGGTTTCGGGCACTGCCCCGATGAAGGATGGGCTCGTCGTGGGATTGGATGACCCCTATCGGCAGGCAGTGATGTGTCTGCGCATCATCAAGACCTCCATCGAAGCCGCCGGCGGCAAGATGAGCGACGTAGTGAGAACACGCATCTACGTGACCAGGATTCGCGATTGGGAGCAAATCGGCAGGGCGCACCAGGAGTTTTTTGGAGAGATCAGGCCGGCGACGACCATGGTGCAGGTGGCAAAGTTGATCGATCCCAAGATCTTGGTCGAGATCGAGGCCGACGCGATGGTCGACTGAGCGGCTTCGCTGCGGGACATGGTACCGGGTAGGCCACGCTCAGTGCGCGCCGACATCCTACGTTTGGTCACAATTCCTATCTTTGTGAAAAATGCGTCGACCATGAAACATTTGCGCGTCTGCTTCCTATTGATCTTGGTAGCCCTTGCTGCACCCCTGGTGCGAGCACAGTCATCGACACTTGTCGTCTACAATGAACTCCGGGAAAACTTTACCCTCGTGGTGAACGGCACCCGTATCAATACAGTACCCTCACAGCACGTGCGGGTCACCGGGCTGCAACCCTCGTGGTACAGAGTCGAGGCGTTGTTTGTAAATCCAAGCCTGGGCCGGTATGCCACGGAAATCGAAATCAATCCAGGCCGGGAAACAAGCTATGCCCTGATGCGCAGCGACAATGGCAACGGCCCATTGGGCTTTGCCTTCCTGAGCGAATACTCTACCGGTTATTTCCCCATCGCTCCCCAGTCGGTGACCACGGTCAATTACACGGGCCCCTTGGTGGACCCAGGCGCGGTCGTGCCGCAGCCGGTGATCGTCCCACAGCCCATCGTCACGCCCGCTC
>JANMIM010001203.1:0-2263 GCA_031375795.1 Bacteroidota bacterium | reverse complement strand
GCCAGCGGATCATCGCCGCCAAAGGCAAGGTCATCGATCTCGGCGGTTCGCCGGCGATGTATGTGAGTGGGGAGGATGAGTTGAAGGAATTCTCCCCCAAGTAGGATCATAATTAGCAGAATTTGCAGAATTTTCAGAATTCACTTTTGGGGTGAATTCTGGGTGCTCTGTGGGATTTTGGGGATCTTTGGATTGCAGTCGGCACACATAGGATCAGGATTTGCAGAATTTTCGGAATTTTCAGAAACGTAAGTTCAGCGTAGCTAATTCCCTTTTGGGGTGAATTCTGCATGCCCAACAACGCACGCTTGTAATTCTGCTAATCCTGTAAATTCTGCTAGTAATTCTGGCAATTCTGCTAATTCTGCTAATTCTGCTAATTCTGTAAATTCTGGTTCAATAAGTGGAGGATTTGGTCCAGGACAGCTGCTTTTTGTTGCTCCAGCTTTGCTTTCGCGGCTTTGCCGGTTTGGATGGCGCCGCCTTCGTAGTAGCGGATGAAGGGCGGCAGGAATAGGACGAGGGCGTCGGCGATGCCTACCACAGCGCCTATGTAGATGCCTCCCGTCGCGATGGCTCCGACTAATAGGATGCTGTTCAGGGCTTTGCCGGGTTGGCCAATGGCGAGTTGGCCGAGGCCTGGGACGATTTGGCTGAGGAGGATGGCCATGTTGGGATGCTTCTTTTCTAATTTGGCGCGCTGCCCGAAGAGTGCGTGAAGCCGTGCGGTGTCCTTCTTGTGATGGATGCAGCCCGCCCAGTGGGCTTCGGCCATCACGAAGTCTTGAAGGCCATAGGCTGCACCTCCGAGGTAAAATTGCCTGCGCAATTCCGTCGGCGTGTCGTCGATCGGTCCAATGGCTTCCAATCGTTTACGAACGTCTTGATAATTCTTTACTTGAAGTCCGGCTGCAGCGGCACGAAGCTGACAGTGATTTTTCAGGCTGTCACCCTGGGCAAGCCGGGCAGCATAGTCATACCCCTCCAATGCCTCAGCATACCTTCCCTGCATGAATTGGACTTCGGCCAGCGCCGCAGAGGTTTCCCAGAGCGAATCCCGATTGCCAAAATACGCCACACGCATCCACAACAACTCCGCAGCCGCATAGTCGCCCGCCGCCAAGGCCTCGCGTGCCATGGCGATCGTCGAATCGCGATTTTGAGCCTGCAAACCTTGCAGGCTAGAAATCACGCACAGTAACACCATCCAATTCCTTCCAAATACGTGCATCCTGTTTTTCATTGTACCGCTTCACGGACCGTTGCCCGCCATAGACATTGGCAATGTAAAAGCTCATCGAGAGGCCTGCAAGCCCCCAGGCCAGCAGATTTTTGGGGCCGCGCTTGTGAAACAAACGGTAGGATTCGTAGGCGGTCACCCCCACCAGAAAGAGCGTGCTCAGCCCATCCACCCATTGCCCTGCATAGATTTGGCCGCCGCCGGGCACGATGCTGAAGAGCGCCCCAAGCAATGGCTTGCGATACTGCATATGGTCCACGACATACATGATCGGTTCGTAGGTGAGGCGGTGACGGCTTACATGCTGGATTTCAAAGGTTTCAAACAACTTTTCCGCCTTGGGCCAGTCGAGCTCATACAGAGCCAGATGGAGTTGCACCCGCGTTTTTTCCGGCTCCTTGAGGCCAAGTCCGGCATCCACCCGGTTTGCCAGCCTGCCAAAATCACGGCTTTGGAAATGCAGACCCATGTATTTTCTACGCAGTTCCCCCGGCACCTGAAATGGAGGATAGTCCCACCGTTCAAAGGCCACGATGCCTTCGACCGGCCGATCCAGGCGGGAATACAACTGCAACAAGGCGATCCTCACCTCCAATTTTCCCAGCGACAACTGGTCGAGCCGTCGGTATTCGTCGATCGCGAGGTCGAAACGCTGTTTTTGTTCGAGGAAGCGGGCAAAGGACAGTCCATGCTCAAAATCAAACAGATCGGGGCTTTTTTGGGAGAATGCCGTCGTCGGAACGAACAAGATCAACCCCAAGAGGCACGCGAGGCAAATGGACTTGAACAGGGCTGCATTCATCGGCTCACAGGGTCGATGCTGCGTTTGCGTCCCTTGTCCCAGGCATAGTAGGCTCTGTGCATGCCATGGCAACGGCTGTAGCGGTCCAATCCCATGACCATCCCGGTCACAAAACCGGTGAGTGTGATCAGCGGCAGGGATTTGTACCCGACCTCATAGCATTGCCGGACGATTTCACGGAACTCGAACGGAGGCTGAACAGCTTGCCTGAAAAAACGGCC
>JANMIM010001182.1:0-2197 GCA_031375795.1 Bacteroidota bacterium | reverse complement strand
AGACAGATCTGATGCAGGCCAAGCCCAGCCATCCGATCTTCATTCCCTACGGCATTTTGGTCTGGCTCACATCCCTGGTCCTCGTAGCGGGAATGTTCAGCTTTTTGATCCAGCTCATCCGCAGACGAGGTCGGGGATGTGAGCCAGACCAAAATGCCGTAGGGAATGAAGATCGGATGGCTGGGCTTGGCCTGCATCAGATCTGTCTGCGGCGCAAAGAATTGCGTGGCGCGAAGCGCTACGTGTTGGGTGGCCCCCCAGGGATGCTGAAACCAGCTCTTGACGATGTCCCGCTGCAATTCCTTGCTCCATTGGTAATGCTGCTCGGTATTGATGTTCACGGCAAGGTGTGGCCCGCGCGGCGGGGCTTCCTTGTAATCTCGCCATCCCGCAAACCCATACCAGCTTTGGTACATGTTGTAGCCCGAGTGGTTGGTCCAGTTGGTCTGCCCGTGCATGAGGAGCATCTTGGCATGCCATCCGCCAGAGAGCAGCAAGATCGGGATGAGAAATGTGACAAAATGCCGACGAGGCAGCCCCCGCATCATCAGCCATGTGCAAACAAGAAAAATGGGCATGAACATGAATACAAACGGGCGGGTGAGCTCGATCACCGACAGCAGCAAGCCTGCCGTCGCGCAGACGACAACCCGCAGCCATGGGCGCATCTCGGGTTTGCGGATCCATTGCATCATTTTCATCAACAGCAAGACCATCGCAGGCATATAGGCATCATAAACCTGCGGATTGCCTGGGTGGATGATCACCGTCGCCCAGAGAAACACCATGCCGATGAGGAAGCAAGCGATCATCTGCCACTTGCTTTTTGCAAACAACCAAAGCGGCAGGATGTACATGAGCACCATGCTGCCTCGGTAAAGCCAGTTTTCCGTGAGGTGGATGTGGCCAAAGGTGCGGTAGGAAAAGATGTCGAGAAAGGCCCAGACCGGGGAGATCCCCGTGCGCAACTCCCTATAAAAACCGGGCACCATGCTCCAATCGGTAAATTCCGTGAAATCATAGACATACATCCAACGCAAGGAAATCTCCCCGATCGAACTGCCCGTCAAAAAATATCCGACGACAGCCATGGTGAGGCTTAGGCCGATTTTGAGGTAAATGTCGATGTGGCGCAGGGGGCCACTTTGTACTTTGGCTTTCATCACTAAATTTGCACCGAATGCAGGTGGCTGAAAAGTAGCAAGAAAGCGAATGCCGACCACTATTTCCCACCAAAAATTCAGTCGAGCGAGTAGCCGCATCAAAAGCAACGGCTGCTTGAATTTCAAGATTGAGTCAAATTTTGTTTCCCCTTCAACGATGAAAAAAAACATCATTCCCTTCCTCGCATTGGCCACGATGTTGTTTGCCGCCTGTGATCCTGCCACCACAGGTGGCACGGGCGCCGGCACCGACACCACCAAGACCGACACAGTGATCGCGCCGCCGCCATTGGCGCCGACCTACAACTCCCCCGAGGGTGCCGCCAGCGATGGCGAATTCCTCTATGTCTCCAACCTCGGCGTCGAGCGCGAACCCTCCAAGAAGGACGGCGACGGTCGCATCATGAAACTCAACATGGACGCCACCGAGTGGATCGACAAAGACAAGTGGGCTGCCATCCACCTCGATGCCCCCAAGGGCATGGCCATCATCGGCAAGAACCTATATGTCTCAGACATCGACCGGGTGGTGTGCATCGACCTCAAGAAGACCGAGCAGACCTATGTCTACGACTTTTCACGCATCGGCACCCAGTTTCTCAACGATGTCGCCGTCATGGACGACAGCACCCTGCTCGTGAGTGCCACCGACAAAAACGCCATTTTCAAGATCCACTTGCAGGACCAGAACTACGAGAAGATGAAAACCGGCGAACTCAACGGTCCAAACGGCTTGGTCTATTCCAGCGAGGACAACAAGATCTATTGTGTGGAGTATGGCTCCAAGGCCAATCCTGCAGGCCGCGTCTTGGCGATCGACGGCAACTCTGGCGCCGTGCGGCAGATCGGTACCCACACCGGCGGACTCGATGGCGTCGCCCTCGCAGCCGATGGATCGATCCTCTTCACGGACTGGAACATTTCCCACATCGCCAAGATGGGCATGGTGCGTCCCAATGAGGTGCGCGAACTCAACGACAGCATCATGGGACCCGCCGATTTTTATTTGGACACCAAGACGGGCCGCAAATATG
>JANMIM010001168.1:0-3684 GCA_031375795.1 Bacteroidota bacterium | reverse complement strand
TGCCTAAACTGCTGGACGACATTGTCGAGGTTCAGGTCTCGCCGGCTGTCGGCCTTGGCGAAGAGGTCATTGACTTTCGACTCGGAAAAAACGCCTTTCCAAGCGATTTTGACGGTGGTTCTCGCCTCCAGAAACAGGTATTCAAGTGGGTTTTCATTCTCCCCTTCCCCCATCCCCAATGCCTGGAAAAAGCAAATCTTGGAGCCTTTTTCGGCCGTGAGCGCGTTGTAGTCGATCACAAAGGGGAAGAGGTTGATGCCGCCCTCGTAGCTGCTGCCCCGGTAGAGCAAGACGGCATCGGAGTGGACGGTCTGGGTGGAATAATTGATTTTTTCGCCCTCGTTGGCGCTGCCGAGGGTGGCGTAGGTGTGCAGGTAATGCGGCTGAGCGTTGCGGATCTGCTGGTAGCCGATTTCCTTGATCGAGACCATGCGGTAGGCGGCTAGGAAATGGAATTGCGTGAGGAATGTCGCCAAGAGCGACTCGGCCTCGAGGCAATCCAGCAAGTCTGCCTCCCCCTTGCCCAGTTTCTTTTTCAATTCATCAAAGCGCTGGCAGGTGGTCTTGAGGCCGGCGAGCCCCGCTTGATCGGCTGCCGCCGCCGCCAGCTCTGGCATAGGGAAAATGAGTGCATTCGCTGGCAGGGCAAAAACCTCCAAGAGCGTTTGCAGCAGCAGATATTGGTCGTGGAGATTTGGCCGAAAGGGCGTATCCAGGCGCTTTTGGATCACATTGCATTGCGCGGGACTCAGCGGGCGGCGCCTTTGATGTTGGGCATCCCACAAGGCCGAGAGCAAGACAAAACTCAGCAGGTCCAGGCTGTGGTCCACGATCGACAGGCTCATCGGGATGTAGTCGCGCTGCGTTTCAACGTCAGCCCCACCGCCTACAGACAAATCGCTTCCGATCGCCATCAGCTTGCCCAGCAACATGCCGATCACACCCACAAAACTGCTACTGACGGCAATCTTGGCGTTGCCTATCCTGTCTGAATCAAACTCCCAGTCTTCGGTACCGGCCACCATGTCAGCGATCCATTTGGCCCTGGCATTGTCTTCCTTGATCGCCATGAGCACCTGCTTCACGAGCAGGGTATTGAACAGCCGCCTGCTGGTGAGGTAGCGAAAATTGGTGTCGGTGAGCGCGTCGATGTTGTACAGCTTGCCCCCGATTTGGATCGTCTGCACATTCATGCCCTGCACCTGTGCGATCAGGGCGTCGAGTTTGTTGTTGATTTCCTGGCTCTTCCCATCGATGTTCACTGTGATCGTGCTGTCGCTCACGCCTTGGATCACGATGTTTTGGTTGCCGGAGATGTTGCTTTCGTTGGCCATAGGATTGGAACTGGAGGATGCGTGGGGCGAATGATGGGCTGCTATTTCTTGGGCGCGTTGATGTTGATGCTCACATTGCTGTTGGACATCTGCTGGATGTTAAAATTGCCATCGCCGGTGATCGTCGCCACGTTGCCTGCCGGGCCACGCTCAAATTTCTCAAATTTGGCCACTTCCAAACGCTCGAGTTCCTTGTTGAATTGGTTCCAGAGGTCGTTGGCGTCCTCAAAGGGGCTGTAGAAATGCCCGAGTTCCTTGAGCTTGTCGTGAAATTCCTGCAAGCTCGGCTGGGTGGGCATGGTGCCCGGATTCTTGAAATACGTGAAGATAAAGGGCTTTTTGGTGGCTTGGAATTTGCCTCGCGCCTTCTCAAACTCGATGGCCGTGTACATGCCGACTTTGGTGTACACGAGCAGGATGAAGAGGTCGGCCTCCTCGACAAACTTGTTGTATTCATTTTGGGAACCCCCTGCGCCCATCGCTGCCGAGAGGTCTTCCCAGATGTCGAGGTGCAGGAAAATGCCGTGCTCAAACCAGGCCTTGCACTTGCGGTAGATTTCGATCTCCAGCCGCTCACGCTCGGGCTTGAGCTCAAAGGAGGAGGCCAGGAAAATCTTGATTCTTTGCGTTTTTACTTCCGATGACATACCAGTTGGCTGAGTGGTGAATACAAAAACAGCGCGCTCGCTGCAAACGCCGAGCTTGGTCGGGGCCACGCCGAGCTTCAACAATGATAATCATTCGCCGTGAAATAGTAAAATGATCGCCGTCATGGAAATGGAAAATGGCAGTGAAATTTGGCAGTCCCGTCCAATCGCCCATGCCGATCATAGCGCTGGGGCAGCTGCGATCACCGATGACCAGCACCAAAATTCTGCCGACCGAGAATGGTGCCTGAACGCATGCATCCCGTCGATGAAGCATTGATGTCCCAAACATTCACTTTCTATTCAAACGCGTCAATGAGGAATGCCTTACCTTTGCCATTATTTTAAAAAAAACGCATAAGATGAGGATTCTACTACTACTATTTTTTAGCTTTTTGAGCCTGAACCTAGTCCAGGCACAGTGTACAAACTTGTTTTTTTCCGAGTATCTCGAAGGTGTCAGCAACAACAAGGCCATCGAGATTTACAATCCGACGCCGGCAACGGTGAATCTCACAGACTATGTCATTTACCGCTACAACAACGGTTCACCCACGCCTACCGATAGCTTGTTTCCACAGGGCACGCTTGCTGCCGGTGGTGTCTGGATTGCTGGCAATCCTAGCGCAGTGGCCGGCATCACGGGCGTTTCAGATACCTTGCACACGATTACCTTCTTCAATGGAGACGATGCCTTGACCTTGTTTCAACGGGTGCCCCGCGTGCAACTCGATGCGATCGGGCTTGTCGGCAATGATCCCGGCGTCAATTGGCCCGTCGGCGCGGGTGCCACGTCCGAGTTTACCTTGGTGCGCATGGTCGGCATCCAGCAGGGCAATACCAACTGGGCCATCGGCGCTACCGAGTGGGACGTTTATCCGCAGAATACCACGACTTTTCTCGGCGCACACACCATGACCTCTTGCATTCCGCCTGTAGCACCGGTCATTACCTTTGCCAACTCGGCCAGCTCATCTTCCGAGGGCGTCCCGACGGTGACAGTGACAATCAACATCTCCAATGTGAGTGCATTGACCCCGACATCGGTGATCGTGGCCCTCAACGGCGGCGGCACATCCGCCACGGGCGGCGGCGTGGATTATACGTTTGTGACCGATACATTGACCTGGGCAGCAAGTGACAGCACGCCGCAGACCGTGACCATCTCGGTCGTGGACGATGCCTTGTTTGAGGGCAACGAAACGGTGAAGCTCGACCTGACCGGTCCCAACAACAATGCGACCATCGGCAGCAACGGCAGCCACACCCTCACCATCTTGGACAATGACTTCCAAACCTTGCCGATCGGCATCGTCAATACCGAAGACAGCCTGGGCGTCGCAGATTCGCTCGGCCTCAAATGCTGGGTCCACGGCATCGTCTATGGCGGCAACTTGCGTCCTGCGGGCCTGCAATTCACCCTCATCGACGGCAGTGGCGGCATCGGCGTCTTCCGCTCCGCGGGCAACCTCGGCTACACGGTCACGGAAACCGACAGCATCAAGGTCTTGGGCACCGTCGCCCAATTCAACGGCCTCACGCAGCTTACCATCGACTCCGTGGTGCTGATCAGCACTGGACTCCCGCTCAAAACACCCACATTGGTCACTGCACTGGATGAAAGCACGGAGAGCGACCTGATCATTTTCAAGAATGCGCACCTTGTGAACCCAGCCCAGTGGACGGGAATGGGCTCGGGCTTC
>JANMIM010001164.1:0-1349 GCA_031375795.1 Bacteroidota bacterium | reverse complement strand
GTGCAGGCATTGCCCTACATGATGGAGTACCCCTACGAGTGTACCGAGCAGACCTTCAGCCGATTCTACGCCAACAGCCTCGCGAGCCACATCGCCAACAAGCACCCGCGCATCAAGGCCGTGTTTGACCAATGGAAGACCACTGGCAAGGAGGCCCTGCTCAGCAACCTGGAGAAGAATCAAGAACTGAAATACCTCCTGCTAGAAGAAACACCCTGGGTGCTCAATGCCCAGGACGAAACGGAGCGCAAAAAGCGCGTGGGCCTACTGTTTGACCTGAACCGCATGGGTGACGAGCTCGAACGCGCCAAAAAGAAGCTCATCAAATCACAAGTGAGCAATGGCGGATTTACCTGGTTTCCCGGCATGCCCGAGAGCCGCTACATCACACAGCACATCGTCTGCGGATTTGGGCACCTCGACCACCTGGGCGTGACGACCGTGCGCAGCGACAAGGACGTCTGGAACATGCTGGAAAAGGCTACGCTTTACCTCGATAGCCGCATCAAGGAAGACTATGACTGGCTCATTCGCAACAAGGTGGACATGAAGAAGCAGCACATCGGCTGGGATCATGTGCATTACCTGTATGCGAGGAGCTATTTCAAGGACATCCCTGTGCGCAGTGGTTGCGGCGAGGCGGTGAATTATTACCTCGGCCAAGCAAAGCAGTTCTGGACGACCTTCAACAAGTACAACCAAGGCATGATCGCGCTGGCGTTGCACCGCGGCGAGGACAAGGTCACGCCGCCTGCCATCATCAAGTCCCTCAAGGAATTCAGCCTGAAGAGCGACGAGATGGGCATGTATTGGAAGGGTGATGGCGCGGGAATGTATTGGTACCAGGCGCCGATCGAGACCCAGTCGCTCATGATCGAGGCATTTGACGAGGTCGCCAACGACCAGGTGAGTGTGGAGGAAATGAAGCTGTGGCTGCTCAAGCAAAAGCAGACGCAGGATTGGAAGACCACCAAGGCGACTGCCGAGGCCTGCTATGCGCTGTTGCTGCGCGGTGCCGACTACCTCGCCGAGAGCAAGCTCGCCGACATCACCATCGGCGGCATGAAGCTCGACCCCGCCAACGATCCCACCCTCAAGGTGGAGGCTGGCACGGGCTATTTCAAGACGAGTTGGGCTGGCAGCGACATCAGCCCCGAGATGGGCAGGGTCGAGGTGAAAAACAACAACAAGGTCGCAGCTTGGGGAGCGGTGTACTGGCAATACTTCGAGCAGTTGGACAAGATCACATTTGCCGACAACAAGCTGAGCATCGTCAAGCAGTTGTTTTTGGAGGAGAATACACCCACGGGCCCCAAGATCACCACGTTGCGGTGGTCCTCGACGAAGCG
>JANMIM010001092.1:0-1933 GCA_031375795.1 Bacteroidota bacterium | reverse complement strand
CCGGGAATCACTTGTAAAACGCACCAAACGTGCTTTGGGCTATCGCTGATAAGCCTTTTTAACAAGAAAGTTCTGCACATAGTCTTCCACACCGCTTTCCAGGCTCACAAACGCTTGGTCAAATCCCGCAGCCCTGAGCTTGCCCATGTCTGCCTCGGTGAAATACTGGTATTTGTCGCGGATGTCGGCCGGCGTGTCCACAAACACGATCTCTGCAGGCCTTCCCATCGCCTTGAAGACGGCACGCCCGAGGTCCAGGAAGCTGCGCGCCTCGCCCGTTCCCAAGTTGTAGATCGCCGAGCCAGGCCGCCGTGCCAGCAGGAATTGGATCACACGCACCACGTCCTGCACGTAGACAAAGTCCCGCATCTGCTCGCCATCCTTGAAATCGGGACGGTGTGAACGGAACAATTTGAGGCTTCCCGAAGCCTCGATTTGCCGATAGGCATGCAACATCACGCTGGCCATGCGTCCCTTGTGGTACTCATTGGGACCATAGACGTTGAAAAATTTGAGCCCCGCCCAGTGGGGTGGCTGCTCATCTTGGGTCAATACCCACTTGTCAAAGTCATTTTTGCTCTCGCCATAAGGATTGAGCGGCACGAGTTGCGGGATCAAGGCATGGTCGTCGACAAAGCCCAGCTCGCCCTCGCCATAGGTCGCCGCACTGCTGGCATAGATCAGGTCGATCCCGTGCCGGGCGCACAATGCCCACATCTGCTTGGAATACCCCAGATTCAGGTGGTCAAAGATGCTGCGGTCCTGCTCGGTCGTGTCGGTGCGCGCCCCCAAGTGAATGATTGCCCGAATCGTCGATTCCTTGCCCTGCACCCATGCAAAAAACTGCTCCCGCTCCACGCAGGCCAGTGCCTCAAGCCCCTCCCAATTGGGCCGCTTGTCGGCACGTGAGAAGTCATCGACCAGCACGAGTGGCCCGAGCCCCGATTTGCCGAGTGCCGCTGCGACGCAACTCCCTATGAATCCTGCTGCTCCTGTGACGATATACATGGCCTTGTTTCCTTTCTATTGATTCAATTGTACAATCCCATCCCCTGCCCGACGCTCAGCAACTTGGCGACGGCGGCCCTGCCCTGCTCACCCATTTCCAGCGAAAACGCATTCACATAGAGTTGTATGTGTGCTTGGGTGACCTCGTCGCTCAGCTCCTGTGCATGCGAGCGCACGTAGGGCATGCTCTCCTGCGGGTGCGCAAATGCATGGGCGATGCTGGCGCGCAGGAGCCGGTCGATCTGGGCGATACGCTCGGGCCCCAGCCGCTTGTGCACACAGATCGCGCCCAGAGGTATCGGCAGCTGCGTTTGAGCCTCCCAATATTCGCCCAGGTCCTGCAGGCAGACGAGTCCATGGGCTTGGTAGGTGAATCGGTTTTCATGAATGATCAAGCCTGCATCGGCGCGCCCTTCCAGCACGGCCGGCATCACGTCGTGAAACAGCATTTCCTCACGGTTCAGCAAGCGCGGCTCAAAGAAACTCAGCAGCAAATTGGCGGTCGTGTTGACGCCCGGGATGGCAATGCGCGCATTTCGCGCCACGAGTTCCTCGATCGACACCTGCTCTTTGGCGATGAGCAGCGGGCCGCAGCCCAGCCCCATGGCGCTGCCGGCATCCAGCAATTGATAGCTGTCCCTGATGCTGCCATAGGTGTTGTAGGAAACCTTCACGATATCCAGCCGCTCAGCCATGGCTGCACGGTTCAAGTGCAGGATGTCGCTGAGCTCCAATTCAAAAAGCAGGTCCTCGGTGTCGATGCGGCCGTTGACGAGGGCATCAAACATGAAGGTGTCGTTGGGGCAGGTGCTGAATCCGAGTGTGAGTTTCATAGGATCGAGGGGTCAGAGCTTGCAATGGACAACAAATCCAGGACCGATTGGTTCAGGGCAGCGATGGCTTCTTTGATCCGCCAATTGGTGCG
>JANMIM010000566.1:0-7125 GCA_031375795.1 Bacteroidota bacterium | reverse complement strand
ATTTCTTTGGATTGCCCCGCCATCAGCATCTGGGATTCAATGTCTTGCTGGAGGTGGAGAAGGTCGCGCCGGTGCTTTCGCAAGACTGGTTTTGTGAAAGCTGTGGTTATCGGATGGGATTCCTGCGGCTCGTCGAGGAGTTGCGCAGGCACTTCGGGAAGCTTCCGTAATGCCATCAACCCTCAAAACCTGTAGCTCAGCCCATTTTGGAAGGTGTAGAACATCTTCGTGAGCCCGTCGGGCGGCCGTGAGTCAAAATTGAGCATAAAGCTCGTCTTGAAGGAAAGGTGCTTGGTGATGTTGGTGCGCAGGGCACTCTCGGAGCTGAGCCGGTAGTCGCGTGGCCTGCGAAACAAGGGCTGAAAGTAGGTGATGCTTTCAAATGTGACCTTTTTGTTGATTCCAAGGCCCATCGACAGGTAGCTGCTCGAGCGGATCGCGCGGTTGATCTGCGCGCTGCCATTCACCTTTTCGTACTCAAACATCGCCAGCGTACCGATGAAAACCCGGTTGGAATCGTTTCCGAGCAATTGGAAACGCGGGCCGGCGCCGACGAGAAACCGCAAATCCAGCTTCCAGACTTGGTTGTATTGCGCTTGCACAAAGGCCTCGGGGATCAGGTACTTCCGGAATTGATAGTTGTAGCGCACATGCTGGAAGCCGCTGTTTTGGATCGAATTGCTGTCGACCTTCAAGAGGTTCAGGTCGTTGAGCAGGAGCAGGGTATGCTTTCTTTTGTGGTACTGCGCGGTGATGCGCGAATTGGCTTGCAAGATCGTGCGTGTATTTTTGCTCAGGCCAAACCCGAGGTCTGCATTGCCCACCCAGCCATCCTTTTTTTGAAAGGCGCGCTTCTGCTCCGCGTTGATGACTTGGGCGAATAGGGAGTTTGCTGCCAGCAAGAAGGTCAGGCACAGGACACACAGGGGTGGTAGGAACCAGCGTTTCATCTTCTGTCAAAAGAAATTGGTTAACCTTGTGCAGATTAACCAATTCCCTTGTTTCAGATCAAGTCTTACTGCATGCTTTGGAGCATCATCTTGGCTTCCTTTTGCACACCGGGATCGTCTTGGGTCACGGGTGGCAACTTGAGCAAGGCATTGAGGATTTCCTTGGACTTGGCGATGTTCTTGACTTGGTAGTAAGACGTCGCGAGGTCATACATGTACAGGATGTAGTTGGGCTTGTAGGTGAGCGCATTGTTGAAGCAGCGGATGGCGTTTTCATTGGATGCGCCCTCTGGCACGCCACCAAAGAGCAGGTTGGCTGCTGCTTTTTCGGCAAAGGAAAGGTTGGCGACCTTGGTGTTCCAGCGGCCCAGCACGTCCCAAGCGCCCGCATGCTCGGGTGCATAGCGAATCGCGGCCTCGGCATATTTCTTGATGTCCTTGGAGGCGGCTACGCGGCCCTTGGCATCAGAGATCAAGGCCATGCGACCCATGGCTACCGCCATTACAAACTGACCTTCGGCATCGGTGGGATTGGCCAGGATTGCCTTGTCGGCAAATTTCTTGGCGTTGTTGTAGTACTCGACCTTCTTGGCCTGGTCCTCGGCGCTAAACCGGTTGCCCACACGGGAGTACATGAGGCTGATCGAATGCAGGGCCTCGTAGTGCCCTGGATCCAATTTCAAGATCGCCTCGTATTTAGAAATGGCCAAGGCCTCGTTATTGGCTGCACGAAGCTTGTCTGCCGAAGTGAGCAATTCCTTGATTTGAGCTTCCTTGGTTTGAGCATTCACGCCCATCACCACACCCAACAACATGAAAAGCAATATGATCTTCTTCATTTTTTCAACGTTTTTGAATTGCGAAATTAACCAAAAAGGCGAAACAGAGACATTGTGGGTCTACACAAATATGCACATTATCCCGTCGGAACCGCATCAATGCGTAGTTTTTTGGATCCAATCGGATGTTCTCATGCATCGCAGAGCAGGAGATTGCATTTTCCGTGCCAGCCTGCAGAGCGGCAGCCGCTGGCATGCAGAATTTCCAACTGTATCCCTTGAAGCCACCGACAAGCAAATCAGAATGCGGTACGGAAGATATTGCCGTCGTCCTTGAAGGATTTGAATTCCAGACAGTTGCCACTCGGATCGTGAAAAAACATCGTGGCTTGTTCGCCGGGCTCGCCCTGAAAGCGCAGGTAGGGCGCGATCAGGAACTCGGTGCCCGCCTGCTTCATGCGATCGGCCAGGGCATGCCATTGGTCCCATTCCAGGATCACGCCCCAGTGGGAGACCGGCACGCTCTTGCCATCCACCGGGCTGCTGCGGCGATCATGCACATTCTCTGGCACCAAGTGTGCACTGATTTGGTGCCCATAGAAGTCAAAGTCTATCCAGCTGTCTGCGCTGCGGCCCACTTTGCAGCCCAATACTTGGGTGTAAAATTGGCGCGCTGCCTCCAGGTCCTTGACCGGAAATGCGAGGTGAAACGGACGAATACCCATAACGATCGAAATTCTTTTGACCGAAGTTCTGAAATTTTCAGGAAAATGTAAAATCCAAGGATCAGGGCGGAAATGGCAAGTCGTCCATTGTTCAGGCAATCAAATTTTTGCAATAAGTGAGCCCATTTGTTGCAAAAAAGTGAGTCCAAGGCCCCTGGCCGAAGGACTACTGACCATTTGCCTCCGGCAATCAAAGCCTATTTTCGTTTGCCGGAGGCAAATGCTCGATCGTCCTTCGGCCAGAGGCCTCGGACTCGATCAGCTGACAAGAGGTTTTGATATTCGATCAGGACACGCGAACCACGGGAAAAACAATCGCAGAGACTGCAACAAAAAGATAAGCTGTCACTGCGAAGTGAACTCCCGCTTCACGGTGATGTATCCAGGATAGTCCAGGGCATGCTTGCCCACTATGATCGTCGGCTTCACCTTGAGTGCCACGCGCACCGGCCGCTGGCTCTGGTCGGTCATCCCCATGCCAAAATCCAGCAATTCCGTCTTGCCCATGGAACCGAGCACCTTGCGCAGGTTCACACTCACGGTCACGGGGATCGTCTGTACTGCGCTGTTGGGCTGGATCTCGATGCGCTCATTGACCATGCCCGTGAGGATCTCGCGGTCATCGATCATCGCGATCCACTCCATTCTGTTCATGCCGGCGGCCACTTTGTTGGGGTTCTTGACCTCCAGGTTCACGTTCATGGCCAAGGGAAGGCTCCCGCTCGCAAGCGCCAAGCCTACCTTTCCCGCATCGGTGAAGCCCAGGTCCGAAAATTTACGCACGGATTGGATGTTCACCCCCGCAAGCGTGATCCCCGTCACGGTGCCGATGCGAAACTGGCACTTGCTCAGGTTTTTGAGTTCCCTCATGGATTTGCAACCACCGAGGGCAAGCAAGACGAGGCAGAAGAGGACGAAATGACGGGTTTTCATGGTAAATCAAGCTGATAGATGCGCATCAAAAATAGGGGATGCGGCAGTCACAAAGGCCGATTGTTCTCCACAAGCATGGATTATTTCTGCACCTCGACGATCGTGCTGCCGAATACTTGCCCGATGAACAGCCGCCCCTTGTAGAAGAGGCCAGTGCTTCCCGCCGAAATCGTCTCACCCTTGCGGTCGGCGTAGATCGGAATCGGCTTCAAGTTTCCCAATTGGATGCGGTACACGACCGTCGGGCTGCTGTTCTTTTCCTTGTTGGCATGGCCGATGAACTTCAAGGGCTTGAGGTGGCAAGCGACGATGAGGTCCTCGCCATCCCAGCGCAGGTTGTCGGGTCCCTTGACCTCGGCGATGCAGGTTTTGTCGCCGAGCATGCCGTCGGGCTGCACCGCCAACCGATAGATCTTGTGCTCACGGGTCGCGGCGACGTAGATGTAGCCGTTGCGGTAGGTGATGCCATTGGCGTAGGCGATGCCGTCGATTGCCACCTTGTAAGTGCCATCGGGCTCAAACCGCACGATCGTCGAGGCTTTCTTGGAGAGGATGTCTTCCTTGTAGCGGCCGCGCACCAGGTGGTCGTTGGTCACATAAAAGCTCCCGTCTGGCAGCGAGGCCACCGCATTGGGGGAGGGAAGCACCTTGGCGGGGTAGGGCGAAATGTGTTTGGGGGTCACGATCACGCTGTCTGGGTAGTTCTTGATCCAATACAACTGATTGTCAGAGACCTCAAAGACAGAGATCCAATGCCGCTTCCCAAGGTCGTCATGGCACACAGCATAGAGCTGTATGCGGTCGGCGATCTGCTGGATGTCGATGCCATGGGGCCTGAAATCCAGGCGCTTGGGATATTCCATGAGCTGCATGGTATCCAACTTGCCGGTCGTCAAGTCATAGCGCACGATCCCACCGAAGTGCACCGAATCCTTGCCGTGGCGGTGGTCACCGCAGGAAACAAGCAGTTGGGCGTCCTGCCCGAAGTCATTCACGACCATGTCCTCGGTGCCGGGGCCCACCTCGATGGACTTGCCGCCCGTGAGTGGGGCCTTGGGGATGCTGCTACAGGAGACCGTGAATAGGAAGACGATCGACGAGACGAGGAAATTTGCCCCAAGCCCCCCAAAAGCCTGCATTCCTCTACGATAAGATGGACGTGTAAACATGGATTTGATGGATTCTAATGCTGCAATCTAGCTGAATTTGTAGGAATCTCGGAAACCGTGCAATTTTTTTTGAGGAAATGAAAACATTCCTGTTGTTGAATGGTTTAGGAGAAATGTTAAACATCGTTTTGCCATTCTTGCTTTTGCTGGGTTCAGGTCCCGCAGCATCACCCAAGATGACAGGTGACACACCAGGTTCGATCCATGTTGTCATCACCAATATCCCCAAGGCACTCGGCACCATCAGGGTGGCTTTGTTCAATGGGGAAGAAGGTTTCCGAGAGGAGGAATATGCAGTGCGCAAGGAATTGTTTCCCTGCAAGTCGCAGACCGAGACCTTTGTATTCAAGGGCTTGGCCCCCGGTCGATACGCCGTGGCCGTGTACCACGACATCAACAACAACGGCAAGCTCGACACGATCTTATTTTTCCCGACCGAGTACTACGGGTTCTCCAACAACGTCATGGGCACATTTGGCCCGCCCAGCTTCACAGATGCCAGTGTCGTGGTCCAAGCTGGAACCAAAGTCGTGCCCATCCAATTGCGGTAGGCGAGGGGGCGTGCAGGTGGCCGCCTTCATTTTGCCGCACGGCTCAGCGACGCCTGGGTAGGATCTTCGGCCCGCCCATGATGGTCGTATTTTGTATGAAAGTTCGCAACCAATAGGCACGCAACGTGATGCAAGGAATGTCACTTCTCGAATCCTTTTACCCGTTTCACCACATGCCACCTCCATGGAAATGAACCAATTGCTGGTCTTGTTGTTGCTAGGTTATGGTGTGTTGCGTACTTCCCAGCCCAAAATCGACAAAGCGCCGACCGCTTCGATCACGTTGGTGATTTCCAACATCCCCAAAGTCGTTGGATCCATGCGCGTGGCGCTTTTCAACCAAGAAAAGGGCTTTCGGGAGGAGGCTGCCGCTTACCGCAAGGACCTGTTTGCGGTGACCGAAGTGCGGGCCACATTCACATGGCGCGACCTACCCCCCGGCAGGTATGCGGTGGCCATCTACCACGATCCCAACAATTCCGGCAAGCTCGACACCAACTTTTTTGGAATCCCGACTGAGTCCTATGGCTTTTCCAACAATGTGATGGGTAGCTTTGGACCGCCCAGCTTCATGGAGGCGAGCTTTGTCGTCGCGTCTGGCAACAAGGTCGTGCCAATCAAGCTGCGCTAGGCTTGGATGTTGCAATTGCAAGCGGTAAATTGCTTGCAACATGAAAACAATCATTGCGCTTTTCTGCTTCAGCCTTTCGATCGGCTTCGCCTGTGCGCAGTCATACTTGTTTCGTGGGCAGGTGCTCGATTGGGAGGACAATACGCCCTTGGCGTTCGCAACCGTGTTTGTTTTGAATGGCAACGAAGGCTGCTTCGCCGACTCTGCGGGGAAATTCGAGCTGAAACTTTCCTCGATTCCAAATGCTATTGTTTTCAAGATGCCTGGTTTTCAGACCGATACGCTCAGAAATATCAGAGCGCTATGGCCAGACAGCGCGAAAACCTACACACGCACAGTGGCCTTGAAGCCAGTGCCGCCGTCGGATATCGACCTGCCAAGACCCTGGGAAGGTCTACCACGGGTGGTGACAGGGAGTATCACTATTGTAGAACCCGTTGAGATTTATGCTTTTGCGCTGCGGATGGACAGCCCAAGTGCGGGACAAATGGAGCGCGGCGACAATTCCTCGATCGAGCAGGGGCTCAATCTTGTGCCCGGCGTCAAGTTTGAGTCGCGTGGGCCGGGCGGCAGCCGCCGCTTGGCGATCAGGGGCAGCTTTTTGCGCTCGCCCTTTGGCGTGCGCGACGTGAAGGTGTACATGGATTTTACTCCGCTGACCAGTCCCGACGGCTCTTCGGCCTTGGAATTGATCGACGTCGCTACGATGAGCAGCGCCTACATTTACAAGGGACCCCATGCAGCCGTGTTTGGCCCAGTTTCCAACGGCGTACTACAGACGAATGCGCAAAATGTGCAACATATCGGCAAGTTTGGGGGGACCTTGAGCCAGACGATGGGTGCCTACGGTTACCTGCGGTCGGTCGCCCAGGTGGGCTGGACACCCAACAACACCGGCAATGCCCCCACCTTGTCCCTCACCTACGTGCGCCAGCGCTACCAAGGCTACCGCGACCAGGAGGCCAACCAAAAGGACATGTTGCAATTTCATGTGATCAAACACTTGGGTCGCTTCTTGACAAGTTCCACCCTGATGCTCTACCAAGGTGCGTGGCAGCTACCCGGGTCGCTCGACAGCACGCAGGCCGCGACCTCGCCCAGGCAGGCGCTGCCGATCAGCGAGCAATTGGACGCGCATGTGGAGCGCAGGCACCTGCGTGCACATGTCTTTGCACATGGCCAGCTCGCCAGGCATTTGTGGCTGGATGCCGGTTCCTACATCCACCTGAGCGACAAAAAAAATCCCTTTGCCACCAGCGCATTCAACCAAGGTTACAAGGTGGAAAGCAGCCAAGGAGTGGGTGGGAGGGGCTCATTTCTTTTTTGGAAAGCCAATCTTACGGGTCGCTTGGGAGGGGAGTACCAGGCAGAATGGCTCGACTTCAAC
>JANMIM010001057.1:0-3781 GCA_031375795.1 Bacteroidota bacterium | reverse complement strand
CGCACCACATCCCCCGGTAAAGCCGAAATTTTAGCGGTCAAGGCCCTATACACCGAGCATGGATTACCGCACCCGGTTAATAAACCGGCCCGCCACCTGATCAAAGGCCAGCTCTCCAGCCAAGAGTTGGGTTGCCACGCGCGTGGCACGGATGTCCTTGACTATCCCATCTACCGGTGCCCGCTGGAAGATCGAGCATTACAATCTGGACCAAGGGCCACAGTGTACCGTCACGCAAAATTATTTTCTCACGACGGCTGGCGACACGACCATTGCAGGATGGCCTTGCGTGAGGTTGCAGCGTGGCCAAGCCCAATATTGTGATTGGTCAGGGCCGGCACCTTGTTTCCTTCCCTTTCAACCTGCCATTGCAGGCTACCTGCACCTCGATGCCGCTGGCAGGCTCTATGGGGTGGAGCCGTCTGGCCTACGCTATGCCATTATGGATTTCTCGCTTGGCGTGGGAGACACGATGCACACGACCCACCCTCAACGCGGCACGATCGACTATCTGGTGGACTCGGTGGATGTGGTCACCTTCAGCGACGGCATCCCGCGTCAGCGGCAGTACCTCACGTCTGCGCAGTTTCCGTTCAGCATTCCCAAGGCGATCTGGGTCGAAGGCATTGGGGACCTCTACCATGGTCCGCTCCCCATTGCCGAAACGGATCATCGTCAAATCAACCTTTGTTATACCGAGAAGGCTACGTTCTGGCAAAGCGAGCTCGCCTCGGTATGCCCCGCCGACTGCGACATCCTCAGTGGCACGGTCCTCGCCGCAGCTGATCAATGGTCGGTCGCACCCAATCCCTCCACTGGCGCTTGGAGACTGGGCAGGCCTGGTTCACAAATGCAAGATGCACTGTTGGTGGAGGTGATCGACATGAGCGGACGCGTACTCCTGCGTCAATCCTTTGAAGGCAATGAGGCGATGGAGCTTGCCCTGCCATCCGCAAAGCCCGGCATGTACATTGCGAATATTTCGAATACGGCGGGTGATCGGTGGCGAGCCAAGCTGCTCAAGCGCTGAGCGGGTGGCCTCGGGCTTGAGGAGAATCGGATGCCGACCCAATGGGCAGGTCTGGTGAGCCGAAGTTCGGGGCCGTCTGCCACCTACCATTTCATTGATGAGTGCCCGCTACAAATGGCTGGGGTGTGCCGTGTTATTCGTCTGAATTCGTAGATTTGGCTATTGGCGATCTGCACGGCTATCGACTGAAAAATGCAACCCACCCGCCCCGAACGAGAATCCACGATCTCTCAGCGCAAGAGCGCTGGCACACGAGAGGGCCTTGGCTGCTGCAAATTCCTCCAATATCCCGGTGGTAATGAAATATGTGGAGGACATCGGCAAAGCTTGGCTGATCATGTGATGCCACCGCAAAATTCCCCATCTTTAACCACATGAAAACAACAGCATTCATTTTCCCCCTCCTAGCCCTGGTCCTGTTTGCGACCGCATGCAGCGGCGATGCCGCCAAGCTCCGTGAGCACGGCGCCGAGACCATGGCCAGCTTGTTGAGCAAATCCGGGACTAGCAGCAGCCGCAATCATACCGGCTCCCACAGCTTCGAACTCATGTTCATGGCCAAGGACACGGCGCAGATCCGCAAGGATGCGCATGTGGACGACGTCTGGAAAGACACGACGATCAGCTTCCTGGAGCGCTTGGACAAATGGGATCCCAGCGGCGGCGGCATCGGCACTATGACCAGCGTCACGATCACCGTCAATTCCACAACCTTCGAGAAATACCAACCCGGCCAGCGTGTGCCCATCGTTTATCTCCCCGAAGACCCGCAGGTGGTGATGGTCAAAGAGGATTTGTAGGGATTTTTGTGCTTGCGGGCTGATCGAGTCCAAGGCCTCCGGCCGATGGACCATTTGCCTCCGGCAAGCGAAAAAAGGCTTCGATTGCCAGCGGCAAATGGTCAGTACCCCATCAGCCAGAGGCCTTGGACTCCCTTTTTGTAATGAATTGATTACCTGTACCAATGACAAGGCATTGCCCCAATTGAGGCGCAATCGCCGGACAAAAGCCTGTTTATGGGGCGAAAATGGGCGATTTCTCCCGCCACCCCGTATTTCTACGGGTACAACAATACCGTATCGACCGCAATCAAAAATTGGTATTTCTACGCTGATACACCTTGATTCAACCCCCCATCTTTGGATCATTGAAATGTATTAAGAACCCAAAGAAAAACACCACAGTTATGAAAACGTCCACCACCACCTTTGCCCTCTTCTTCGCGCTCCTTTTTGCTGGCATCCTGGGCCACGCACAACCTTTGCAGCACGAGATGAACTGGCTGCAGACTTGGAAGAACTTCGCAGGCAGCCAATCATCGGCCACCTGGATCAGCAACGAGATCGCCAATGGCGCCTTCCTGTACACGGATCCCTCGACCGGTGCGATTGTCCTCCAATCCAAGATCGATGGGAACACCTTGGAGCAGTTGGAAACTGCTCTGGAAGAAGGCATCCAAGCAGGCAACGGCAACCAAATGCTGGCCGCAGGCGCTTCCGAGGTCATCTACCATACCGCCGCCGTCAATTCTTGGAATGGCCTCCTTGGGGGTTGCCAGGTCTATGCGACCGTCGTGGCCCAACTTCAGGACGATCGTGAGGCCACCCTTGTGATGCGCCTCTCACGCACGCCGCTCCACGATGACCATGTCGTGCGCAACCAAAATGCAATCGCCACCCTCGCAGCACTTGGATCGCAGGGCTTGTCAAGCCCGCTTGTTTCAGAAGCCAAGTAAACCAAGCACGGGCTGCCCCTGGCAGCCTAGGATTCCTGGAAACTCGGGCCATTGCAACTTGCCATGGTCCGAGTGCCTTTTTTACGGGATTCCATCGCTCCACTGTCTGAATGCTGCTGGGCAGTTGCGCCGAGTCCTGTAGCCGCCATGGCCGCTGTTTTCCCGATAGCCCGAATTGCGGTGATTTTTTCCGAGCCTCATTTCCAAATGTTTCCGTAGTTTTCTAGTCCATAACCACTTGGTGAATGCAACAGAATGTCCTATCCCTCCAAATGCAGCGGTGGCCACAATGGCTCCTCGCATTCGTTTGGACATTGTTGGCATTCCCCATCGCCCTCCAAGCACAGTCACCGCCTTCAGATTCTGCCCATCAGCAGCTCCGAGGGCGCTTCATCAATAGCCGCACGGGTGAGCCCATGCCATTTGTATTTGTTGAGTCACGGGAGATGCATGTGTTGGTTCAGTCGGATGCGGAGGGCCGATTTGTGATGGATTTGCCGATCGGGCAGCACCACGATACCTTGGGTTTGGAGCTCACGAGGTCAGATATGGAGCCGCGCAGGGCGCTGGTGAACTTGGAGACGGCTGTCGCAGTGACCGAAGTGACGATCGCCCTGGACTTTTGGTACGTGTTCACGATCGTCAAAGAGCCCAATCATTGCGGCTGCACCTTTCCTGACATATTGCCGCTGGACCTCACTCCGCTCCTCCTTCAAGCACCCAAGGTAAAATATGTGCGCAATCCTGAGATCAGTCCTACGGTCTCCGGCTGGCACATTGAATATTGAAATCGAAGCATGGCCCAAAAGAAACCCATACAAATTGCGATTGCAGCTCCCTGTCATCAGCCTTGGTCGCAAATGCAGTTGGGCAGCGATGGTCGCTTTTGCAACAGTTGCCAAAAGACGGTCTTCGACTTCAGTGCGATGAGCGACAAGGAAATCTTGGAGAAACTCGCCCAACCCAATCCGCCGCAGTGTGGGCGCTTCCATAGGCAGCAGACCCATCGGCCCATT
>JANMIM010001024.1:0-4533 GCA_031375795.1 Bacteroidota bacterium | reverse complement strand
CGCCTACAATGGACAAGAAGTGGCGTTGCGCTCGCAAGGCATCAGGATCTATGGCCCCGGCGCAACCGCTGCCCAGGATTTTGAACCAGAATACGTGACGATTTCAGACGACGACCTCACGGCTTGGGTCGTGCTGCAAGAAAACAACGCCCTTGCCAAGATCAACCTTGCGACCAATACCATCACCCAATTGCTGCCACTTGGGTTCAAAAACCATGCAACCGGCGCCAATGCCATGGATGCATCTGATGTGACTGCTGGCATCAATTTGTCTCACTTCCCGGTAAATGGCATGTACCTGCCGGATGCCATTTATCAATACACGATCTCAGGGCAACCCTATTTGATTACGGCCAATGAGGGTGACGCGCGCGCCTACACGGGATTCACAGAGGAAGCGAATTTCTCTGCCCTGAACCTCGACCCCGTCGCATTTCCCTACGCTGCCTACATGAAATCCAACTTTTTCCTCGGGAAACTCAAGACGACCACCAGACTGGGCGATACCGACAACGACGGCGACATCGATCAGGTGTACAGCTACGGCGGGCGCTCGTTTTCCATTTGGAATGGCACATCGGGTACGCAGGTCTATGACAGCGGCGATGACTTGGAGCGCATTACCTCTACACATCCCACTTACTCCGCCCTGTTCAACGCCAGCAATGCCGCGAGCCCCACTCCCAAAAACCGGAGCGACGACAAAGGTCCTGAACCAGAGGGCGTGACCACAGCACAAATTGACGGAGAGTGGTATGCCTTCATTGGGCTCGAGCGCATCGGCGGTGCCATGATCTACAATGTCACCAACCCTGCCGCCCCCTATTTTGTAGGATATTCCAACAACCGCAGCTTCGCCACCAACGGCCCCGACCGTGGCGCGGAAGGCATCATTTTCATTCCTGCAGCGTCTTCGCCCAATGGAAATGCCCTGCTGATCTTGGCGAACGAAACCTCGAGCACACTCAGCATTTTCCAGGTTGCGACATGTGCATCCTTGGCAGGGGTGGCAGTGACTCCCGCTCCCTCCACGAGTATTTGCAGCGGTGCAAGCACTACGCTCACGGCGACATCGGTAAGCAATACCACCTACCAATGGTTCCTTAACAACAGCCCAATCGGCGGTGCGACCTCCAACACCTTGTCGGTGAATGCAGCGGGTGACTATTCCGTCGGGATTGTTTCGACGAGCAACAGCTGTTCCGATCGCTTGCCTGCCGTGGCTGTGACGGTCAACGCCTTGCCTACCGTAAACGCCACAGCCTCTACACCTGTGCTCTGCGCAGGCGGTAGCGTCACCTTGAATGGTAGCGGAGCATCCACTTACACCTGGACCGGCGGCGCCACCAACAACGTCGCCTTCACACCTGCTGCCACCGCAACCTATATTGTGACCGGAACCGATGCCAATGGCTGCACCGACACGGCGGCCACAACCGTGACCGTCAATGCCTTGCCAACTGTCAGCGCCACAGCTTCTGCCTCTGCGGTATGCGCGGGCGGCAGCGTCACCCTGAATGGCGGTGGCGCATCCACCTACACCTGGACGGGCGGCATCAGCAACAACGTGGCCTTCACTCCCAATGCTACCGCAACCTATGTCGTGACGGGAACCGATGCCAATGGCTGCACCGACACGGCCACCACAACCGTGACCGTCAATGCCTTGCCAACTGTAAGCGCCACAGCTTCTGCCTCGGCGATCTGCGCGGGCAGCAACGTGACCCTGAATGGCGGCGGCGCATCCACCTACACCTGGACGGGCGGCGTCACCAACAACGTTGCCTTCACACCCAATGCCACCGCAACCTATGTCGTGACAGGAACCGACGCCAATGGCTGCACCGACACGACCGCCACAACCGTGACCGTCAATGCCTTGCCTACCGTAAGCGCCACGGCTTCAGTCTCTGCGGTCTGCGCGGGCGGTAGCGTGACCTTGAATGGCAGCGGTGCATCCACCTACGCGTGGAGCGGCGGCGCCACCAACAACGTCGCTTTCACACCCAATGCCACCGCCACCTATACGGTGACGGGAACCGATGCCAATGGCTGCACCGACACGGCCACGACAACCGTGACCGTCAACGCCTTGCCTACGGTCACCGCCACGGCTTCTGCCTCGGCGGTATGCGCGGGCGGCAGCGTGACCTTGAATGGCGGCGGCGCATCCACCTACACCTGGTCTGGCGGCGTCACCAACAACGTGGCCTTCACGCCCAATGCCACCACAACCTATACCGTGACGGGAACCGATGCCAATGGCTGCGTCAATACCGACAACACCACAGTCACGGTGAATCCATTGCCAACCGTGACATTTGCAGCGCTGACACCCGATACGGTCTGCCTCAATGCAGCAGCGATCACGCTGAGCGGCGGCTCGCCAGCCGGCGGCAGTTACAGCGGTTCCGGCGTGAGCAATGGCAATTTCCAAGCAGCTGTAGCTGGCTTGGGAACGCACGCACTTTGGTACACATTTAGCGACGGCAACGGGTGCGCTGACAGCGCCTCGACCTTCGTCATGGTCGACATCTGCACTGGCCTTGCTCCTGCACTTACAAACGTCATCGCGGTGTATCCAAATCCATCCCAAGGGTTCTTTCATGTGAATGCTACCGAGGAAATCGAAAGCATTGATGTAATCGATGCTGCGGGCCGCTCTATCTTGCAATTGTCGATTACAGGCACAAATTGCACGCTTGATTTGTCGCAGCAAGCTGCAGGATTTTATCTCGCGCAGATCAAGTCTCCATCAGGCATGACTTTCAAACGTTTGCAGAAGCTGTAATCGGTTTTTTGTATTGGAATCGTCCAGAATATTGGCGGGGCACGAAGGTGTCCCGCCAATTTCATTTGGGTGGGCAAGCATCTGTGGGGGAAAGGCACTGGTCATCGATGGTATGGGCGATGCCTTTACCGATCAAAGTTCAGGCGTCAAGAGGTGGTCGGCCCTACGACGTCCCGCTCGGATGCGCCTGTTTGTCAACCCAATGTACATGATGTTCCTTTTGAAGGGCGGTGGTGCGTTTTCGCAATCTTTGGATCGCTGCACTGTGTCCTCGCGCAGCGGGAGGCATATGATAAGTTCAGAGAAGCGTATTACGGCGAGTTTCCAGCCAATCCCCCGCAGAGCCCGGCGGTTGAAACCGCCGGAAATTGAGTAGCCTGCACGTTGAGACAACCTCACGCTGAAATTGAGTAGCCGAGGCACAACCCAAAGTACAGCACGATGGCTACTCAATTTCAGCCGCCACATGATCGCAGCGCCTCCAGCTAATCAATTACCTGCTGCTTTAGCTGCAGGCCCCAGCGCAAAACCAACAAGCAACCCAATGCCAGGACGATATTCCGCAACCAAATCCCGTTCATCGGCGCAAGCTAGCGTTTTGGGGTGGGCCAATGAACGGTCGCACGACCCATTCCCTCCCCAAAAGCCAAAAAAATGCCTAATTTACCCGCCTAATGCAGCGGTGATCTATGGCAAAATTCATGCATTCATTCATGGGCGGGCTGCTCAAACCCATCATCAAGGGGATGAGCAAGCGCAGGCTGAGCAAGACGGAGGGCACGACCAAAGTCATGGGCTTGTCGGCGGAGGTGGAAATCAGGCGCGACCCCCAGGGTGTGCCCTACATCTATGCCAGCAACCGGCGTGACCTGTTTTTTGCGCAGGGCTACGTGCATGCGCAAGACCGGCTCTGGCAGATGGAGATCAACCGCCGCCTCGCGCTCGGACGGCTGAGCGAGGTCTTTGGGGAGGCGGCCCTCGACACCGACCGCCTCTGCCGCACCATGGGATTTGCCCGCATGGCCGCCACCGACCTACTGCTCGTCACCGAGGAAATGCAGGTGCTCCTGCAAGCCTACGTCGATGGCGTGAATGCCTGGATCACCGAAATCGGTGACCGCCTCCCCGTCGAATTCAAGCTTGTGAAGTTTGCGCCCGAACCCTATGCGCCCTTGCACGTGCTGGCCTGGACGCGGGTCCTCACCCTGCAACTGAGCAATGGCTGGGGCCACGAGCTGGCCCGCGCCCACTTCATCGAGGCCCTAGGCCCCGAGTTGGCAGCCGAGCTCGACATCCGCCACGACCCGCTCAACCCGGCCACCCTCCCCAAAGGCATCGAATTCAACGCCTTGCAGCCAGACGGCATGCTGTCTGCCATGCAAGGCCCCTTTCTCAAGGACATCGGCGGCTCCAACGCATGGGCACTGAGCGGCAACCGCACCGACACCGGCAAGCCCTACCTTTGCGCCGACCCCCACCTCGTGGGACTCATGCCCAGCATCTGGTACCAAGTCTACCTGGAATGTCCCGACCTGCGGGTGCAAGGCGTGAGCCTGCCGGGCATGCCCATGGTCATGATCGGGCACAACAGCCATATCTCCTGGGGCATCACACTGGCATTCAGTGACATCCAAGACTTGTTTGTAGAGCAATTTGAGGAGGGGGACAGCCGACGCTACCTGCACAAGGGCGAGTGGAAGACAGCTGATGTATTCCCGGAGGCGATCAAGGTCAAGGGCAAG